>PFOA01000083.1 GCA_002792275.1 Candidatus Saccharibacteria bacterium CG_4_10_14_0_2_um_filter_52_9
AAAACCAATCTGTTGGAGGCCGTGTTGGTGCTGGCGCGCGGCGGCTCCTACCGCGCCAAAGACGCTGAACTGGTACGTTTTAATAAGCCCTGGGCCCGTCTGGACGCCCATAGCCAGCTTAGCGGCCAGCGAACAGTCAAGCTTGTGAACGATCCCCTGCCCACCAAAACCTACGAGCTGGGAGGACAGGCCTATAAGCGGCTGACCATAACCCATTCTTTGCCGGTGGTACTATTTGAGCCAAATCACCTGCGGCTTTTATCGGGCGGCCCGGAAGCCCGCCGCGACTACTTGGATGACTTGCTGGAGCAGACTACGCCCGGCTACGGCACCGTTCGACGGCAATACAAACGGGCTTTGGCCCAACGTAACGCCCTACTGAAACAGCCCGGCCCGCCCAGCCATTCTTCGGCCTTCCCTTGGGATGTACGCCTTAGTCAGCTGGCCGGCCAGATTGTGCGCGCCCGCCAGCAACTTACCGAGGAAATCAACCAGGAGCTGAGCAAGTTATACAAAAAACTGTCTAAGGCTAAAACGGTGGTTACAATCACCTATGCCAGCCGCTGGCCGGTAGATAGCTACGAAACCCAGCTGCTAAAACGCTTTGAAACCGGCTGGCACGATGACCGCCAGCGCGGCTTTACCAGCAGCGGCCCGCACCGCGAAGACTTCACCATGTTTTTTGACGGTCACCCGGCCGCCCAAACCGCCTCCCGCGGCGAAGTCCGCACCGCCGTACTGGCCCTGAAAATAATCGAACTCAAAATCATCGAAGCCGCCCGCGGCACTTCCCCTTTGTTGCTATTGGACGACGTCTTCAGCGAACTCGACGGCCGCCGCCGCCACGCCCTAACCGACTACCTGGCGCCCTACCAAACCTTTATAACCACCACCGACGCCGACCTGGTAGCAAAAAACTTTACCCAGGAAGCCAATATCATACCCCTAGCTCCTTAAGAATAACTAACAGCGCCCGGTTATTCTTCAGGAGACAACTGCATGAAACTGGTGCTCATAAGATCGGTATCAATACCGTAGGGGGCGAAGACAGTTCTAATCGCCGAGGGACAGGTTTGGTTTGGATCAACTGAATCCCTGCCAATGATTGTTGGCCGGCTAAAATTGACAAAGCTTAGTGAGCAAGATTGCGAAGTGTCGGGTAGAAAGACGGGCAACTGATATACATAATCCGGTACCTTTTGATTATGCAAACCCAGGCGGTATAAGCCTTCGCCATCCTCACTACCAGATTTCGAAACCGTTAAATACAGAGATGCCCCATCCGAGCTAGTCGCTACGTCGGACAGAGTGCTGTCTTGAGCCAGGCTTGCTACAAGCTGCGAGGTTTGGGCGCGGACATCCAGGGACCAGAGCTGTTCGCCCGCGCTAAAGTACAAGGTATTCCCTGACCATGCCAAACCGTTGATTACTAAGGAAGGAAGCGCCGAAGCCTTATGAAGCGAGCTATCAAACACCTGTCCGCCTAAGTCATCGCTCAAAGACACGATATATTTACCATCTGGCGACCAGTCCACAAAGCCTGATTCCGCGTCGCCTCTTGCCAGTACTTTACCAGCTGAGTTTACGACAGTCAGTCTTGCCTCCTTGCCCTTGCCTTCTATGTCACCGGGGGCTTCAAGAACGGCAACACGGTCCTGCCAGGACGCCAGAGACGGGGCCGGCACATTTGCCGTATAAATTTTTTTGAAGCTTTGTGGCGATGTGCCTACGTATATGTCCGCACCATGAGTTACAAATATGTGGCCATCAGCCGAAATAGCAAACAAGACCGACTTGCCATCACTCAAAGCAAAGGGTAGCGACAGGGGGCTGATTGTACTGGATCCTATAACATATAAATTACCATCGCTGCCACGCCCAATCCCAACCTGTGTTGACGCCCAGCGTACAGTCTCAAAATAATGCGAACTATCCAGGGGTCTTGGAGTGTTTGAAGCGTCAAGAACATAAATGTTTTTGGTCAGGCTATCCAGATACCTTACGGAACCGGTGTCGGCAACTATGCTCGTCACGGCGGCAGGGAGCACGGGCTCAAGGTTTTTGGGTGCTGTCGCCCTGAGGTCTTGGTGTTGGGTTTGTCTGGCGGTAATATGGATTGCCTTGCTGGTGGCGAAGGCTTTACTGGCAACCTTGATCAAATAATCTCCGGCTGGCAATCTGGCTGAAAGCGTATTGCCCGTAGCTTGAGACACCGGCTGGTTAATATTTTCCTCACCGAGCTTATACACGCTAATAACCGCTTCAGACCCATTTGTCGTTACTACGAGGCGGCCAGTGAGGAGTTGCCGGAAACCCAGCCAGGCTACGAGCACTATCAATAAACCGATGCCTACAAAAACAATCCGTTTACGCATGGTTTCATTGTCCCGCAGAGTATCAAATGCCACAATAGCCCTCCTTAATCCTTACCATCTCGGCCAATCGTCGGGGATGGTGCCGATCTTTTGGGCGCCAGCCTGCTTAGTGCCGCCCTTCTCGCCAAGCTTTTCTATAAGCTGAGAGAAATTTTCGCCATAAGCTGTGTAATAGGCAGAGCTATCATGGCCACGCCATTCAACATGAGCCGCCGCCGAGGTGCTGGTTTTGTCGGCGGCCCAGCCGCTTTCGCTCCAAGCAGATGTCAATCCGTCAAGGTCACATATCTTGGTATCGGCCGTGACTTTATCGCCTACCTTAACCGTAGGCACGCAGTTTTCAGCGAAGAACACGGTTTTACCGGCGGCTGGTCCGTCCGACAGCGTATAACTGACCCAGCCTCCGCCACCATTAACGCCCCACCCGGGCCACCCCGAGCCGCCGTTGCGCCCATAAACAACGTTAACCGTGCCATTACCTAGTGCATATATAGGTCCCTTGCCGGCGTAATCCAGGCCCATGTCGATGCGCAGAGGTGTTTTCTGCTGCAGGTCACGGTATGGGTTTTTGTAGCCACCAACACCAGCAACTCCGGTTGTGCCACAGCCGGTCGATGAAGAAGCAGATGAGGAGGCTGTTATGACAGACCCACTGCTTACGCTGCCGGCATCTTGAAGCAGTTTTCTGGCGTTGGCTTGCCTTTGGGGTATGAGCATATGCCTAGAAACTTCATAAGTTGCTTCAAAGTTATAAACAGCGTCATCAATATTTGTTTCGGTCTTCAGCTTCGCCAGAGTCGCTTTGTAGCCATGAGTCAGCTCCTCCCACATGAAGTCCAGCTGCGTGGCGAAGTCATTCTCGTCGGTACTCTTAGCGGCGGCGAAAGCTTGTAGGGCCGGCCGGCGGTTACTGTAAGGCGGGTTGGTCCACTGTGCGATGCCGTGAGCGCCGATGCTGTTGGTGATACTGGCGTCAAGCTCGTGGCCCGATTCCTCCATGATTGTACCGACAATCGCCGCGGCCTGAAACGGTGTTAGCCCGTGTTGCTGCACAAAGTAATTGAAGGCTTGCTCAACATGGCCACTACCAGCCAGGGCGGTTGCCGAAACGTTTTGGCAGGCACAGGTCACACTGGTGGTCGTACGAGTCTGGCCGCTGTTCCTGAGTTTCATGACCCGGCTGACCGAACTGTCAACCTGGCTCTTAGTGATGGTGTCGTTATGGACGGCCTCGGTGACAGCGTTTATTACGCCGGCCACCTGCTCTTCGCTTGTGCCGTTGAACAGGGGCATGTCGGCACCCGACTTGATAGCCTCCACCACGGCCTGGGCGATGCCACGCGAACCTAGGGACGCGGCTCCCAGGTCATCGGTGACGATGACACCGTCAAAACCATACTTATCGCGCAACAGGGCGTAGGCGGCTTTGCTCATAGTGGCCGGTTCGCCACCGGTCAGGTCGGGCACCTTCTGGTTGCCCATCATGACCATGGATTTCGGCGTAGCCTTCAGCAGGGGCTTGTAGGGCTTGAGGTCCTTGCCTTCAAGGTCGGCGAGCGATGGTGAGGTGGCTGGTCCCGTGTCAGTGTTACCACCGGTGCTACCGGTAGCATAGCCCAAGCCAGGGAAGTGTTTAAAAGTGGGTATAACGTTCGCCTCAGCCAGCCCTTCGGCAAAAGCGCCCGCCTTGCTTTCCACGGTTTCGGGGCTGCTCGAAAAAGACCTGTCGCTTGTGGAGACGGCGGTATTTTTGCCGTTATCCAGGTCAAGCACCGGGGCGAAGTTGACGTCAAAGCCCAGTCCCGACATTTTTTTACCCATATCGACAGCTTTTTCTTTAACGGCGCGAGTCGATAATTTGCCCAGTTCCTTAGCGCTTGGATATGAGCCGATAGCGTCTTTGAGTCTTTGGACCTGGCCGCCTTCTTCGTCAACCGCCATTAGCGGTGGCAACTTCCCGGCGGTCTTTATGGATTCAATTGCCCCCTTTTCATAGGTAGCGCCCGTGTTCAATAAAAAGCCGCCGATGTTGTACTTCTTTTCCAGGCTGGCAGCCATGCTATTGTCGGTAACGCCCACGAACAGTAGCTGGCCAATCTTATCTTTTAAGGTAAATTCAGCCGGCACGGTAAGGGTTGGCTGGGTACCGGTTGAGGTAGTGCCGCCAGTAGTACTGGGACCGCCGGAACCAGTAACCGTTTCATAGACAAGATTTACCAACACGTTTTTATCCTTTTGGTCGTAGGGGTGTACTCCCTCCCCAAAATGATGCCAGTCGGCTTTGTCCTTCGCTTCGTTATACCAGTCAATTACTGTGGCGTCGCTGCCCACACCTTCCTCTATCGCCTTATTAGTAGCCCTGGATAGAGCCTGGGCTTGCTGGGCGCTGATCCTGCCATAGCCGTCAAAACTGACCATGGTGTTGACCCAGTACACCGGCGCCCCATCTTTTTTATTGGCCTTGATTACGGCCATTGCCTTCTGGACACGGTCTTTGTTATCTGGCTGGTTATAGCTGTTGGTGCCCAGGGCAATAACAATGGCGTTGGCATTACGAAGCTTGTCCTTATCTTGCTCAAGCTGATGCACCCCATCCGGAAGGTTGGCTCCAGCGCCGCCGACTATTTGTCGGCCACGCAGGCCTTCAACTGTTGTTTGCCAGCCGTCTTTGGCGGCAAATTTTTTCTCATAAGTGTCTTTCGCAAGCGCGGTTATGGAATCGCCCATAATATAAATTGGTCCCGGCGCCACAGAGCCGGCAGTTGGAGTGGTTGTAGTGGTAGGGGTGCCGCAGGCATCAATGTCGAAGTAGTTAATATTTTCATTAAAGAGCTGGCGCTGAGCCGGTGACAGGCCGACAGCGCTCATCACGGCGGTGCCTTGAGCAAAGATAAAAACAGCCAGGGCCAATAAAACTTTAAATCGGGAAAGTGCTTTGTGCGAGAGAAGAGTCTTTACGGGCTTCACATTAATACCCGACATGAATGTGGTTACGGTGGGCTGGGTTATCACCTGCGAAAGCGGCCGCGGCAGCCGATCCGGTAGACGAGCCGTTAATTTCAAGGGCCGTAAAAGCGCCGTCATGCTGATTGGCGTAGCCATCCGTAATTAGTTGTCGCGGGCGCAACTCACCCTGTAAACCACTTAGGAATTTAGCCATCTTCAAGGTGGGCTCACGCCCATCCGGCGAGTCAACTCTTACTCCGTTCACAGAAGCAATGTCCATAGCCTTGCCGCCAGAGTGCCCATTTGGACCATCGTCATGGTGGTTGCTGCAAAGTGCAGATATACGAATAGTGAAATTGCCGGCGTCAACTACATACAAGATAAGCTTCAATACTTTAGGGTCAAGAGTCTTTGTATATTTACAGCCCTGGCCTACTGCCAAGTCTTGGCCGTTCGCAACGCTTTGGATATCAGCACAGGTACCGTCGTCACACGTAACTTTGCCCGCGTCCTTAAGACTAAGTATTTTTTTAGCCAATTCTTTACCCGACCCGCTGGCCACTGTACCGCCTGTAGAGGAGTCAGAGCTGGAAGTAGCGTCTGGTGTGCTTGCGTTCCCCCCAGAAGTGCCGCTTGAGTAGCCGACGTCTTTGCAGGCTTGGTCGTCACCATCGTAACAGGCGGCCGCTTTCATGGTGCTGGTGTCGAAGACAAATAAAATCATCCGTTTCCAATTACTGTTACTGTTGCCTGTATCACCGCAGTTTGCGCTCGCGTATTCGTCGCTGTTGGGATTAACAGGCTCAGTCGGTGTAGCATCCCACTCGCCGGAATCTTTGTTAACATCTACGCCGAAACAGGTTTTGGCTTTGGAAATAGGGTCACAAGAACTATCTGTCGTACCATCACTATTGGTGCATGACGCGTCCAACACCTTAGCGACCTGGTCGGCGTTATCATAGGGGTTTTCCATATTACTATCGTTCATGACTTCTGAGGGGATTCCTACCTTACTAAAACCCCAGTTATACGGCTTGTTGGCGGCATGAGCTTTAGGAATAAATGCCGAAAATGCATGGGGCAACATACTGCCTATATTCATAAAACCGTTAGTTAAGCTGGCAACATTCTGCGCAAGGTTCGGATTTATGGAATCAGCCAGTCTGCCAGTCAGCGATCTATAATCCTTGGCGTCAAACATTCTGGCAAAGAAGCTTTCAGATCTAAATTTTTGCTGGCTGGCCAGCTCTTCCTGTCTATCTAGCAACGCTGTATCTGAATTGCTTAACGGCACCCCGCCGGAAGCGCGGGCGCCAGTGTTAGCTGTTTCCCTTGCCCCGTAAGCGAGTAAATTTCCCCCCAGCGGTCCGCTCAGTACATCAGGGACAATGGCTTTATCAGAAAGAAGGTTGGTGAATGCATGCTGTAAAGCATATAATGCCCCGGCAACAGCAACTTGTTTAGCCGTTATATAACTTATTTCAGCCGCTACACTTAAACCACCAGACGGTAAGGCTGCAACAGCTGATGACAACAATTGGCCTACGCCAATTGCAAGCCCCACTGCTATTCCAATCTTACTACAAGCCGCTGCGCCAATATCTACACCGGCAAGCTTAGGTGAACCTACTGTATCCTTAATACTTTGAGCAGTAGTATTATTAGAAAAAGCCTGCTGAAAATCAGCCGGCAGGTCTTTACCGGTTTGTGGCATTCCGGCTGTCGCCTGCAGGGCTTTGCTTTGCCAAATAGTTTTGCCGTCCTTGTCTTTGAAATTATCAACTACACCACCAGCTTGCTCCGCGCTGATGTCCTGCCCGGACTTCACTTGCTCACCGACAGCTATTTTATCTGTGGCTTGAGCAACTGTTGGGAGCACTATGGCCGCTCTGTTGACTTTTACAACATCATCAGCGACGGATCTTACAATACACAGCATAGCTTGTCCTACCAAGGCACTACCTACTAGCGTCTTCGTATTGCTTTTGAGTTTATCTTTTAGGGAAGCTACATCTGGGGCAGCTTTATCTTTGATAGCTTGTTGCTCGGCTTCTTGCCGGGCTTTTTCATCTGCTTCGGCTTTTTTCTCAACTTTAACGGCTGCTTGGTCTTGCGCTATAGCCTTAAACCGTTTTATTGGGTGAAACAAAGATGGCTGCTCAAGAAATTGAGCCATAACTCTAAACTTAACCCCGCTAAGTATTTTGCCGTTTTCCAAAAAGCTTAAGGCGCCCTTTGATACTGCTCTGGAAAAGCTAATGCTCGTCCCGCGTACTTTAATTTCGAATATATATTTGCCTTTACCGCCGCCGGTAGTTTTAAAATCATCTACCTTGATATTTTCGGGAAATTTGTCGGCCAGAAACGCTTTAGACTCTGCCTCAGACATATTCTTTAGTTCGGGGTATTTCTTTGACAGTTCTTCTGTTTTTATAGATACGCTTTTGACGTGATCCAGTCCATCCCTTTGGAACTCAACGCCGATATCTTTTAGCTGGTCGATAGTCCGGCCGAAAGTTACACTGCCGAGTTTGCCAACGCGTGTTTCACCAAGACTACCAGACCTAGCATAACGAAAAAGCTTGCCTAGTCGGTTGCTCGAATCTTCATTTGAGCTGTGAAAATTTTTCTGTAAGATCTCTGACAAGTGAATTAGTTGCAGCGGGCCGGAGGAAATTGAGAAGAAACTGAAGGCTACTCCTACCAAAGTGGAACTGCCTACACCAATAATCGTTTGGCGCTTGGTCAGCCTGAATCTGCGGCGACCGCCTCCGGTTGAGCTGGTGTTGCCGGTATAGCCCTTGCCTAAGCGGTCATCATCACCAGCTGTTTCCTCGGCATCTTTGATCTGACTGGGGCTGTCACCACCGGAATTGTAGAGCCCCTTTTTGCCTCCCGTGCCAGAGGTCGCTCCACCGTCACCGCGGCCGTTGGTGCTGGTTTTGTCACTGGCACTCCATGACTTGCCGGCGGCCGTGCTGCTGCTTGGGCTCTGGCCCTCTAGGGCACGCAAATCGGGCCGGGTTACGGACTGCCCGGAGCTGTCGTCGTCATAGACGGGACCTTTGTGTTTTGCCGGTTCTGCCATATGTTTGTATTACCCTAAAAACCTTATGGTTTAATTATACGCTAAGGTTGCGCGCCGCCAACAAAGTTGCCGGAGCTACCGGGATAGAGGCGGTTGTCGAGGTCGATGGTGCCTTGTTGCTGGGAAAGCTCGCCGGCCGCGGCCGCGGCGTTGATCTGTTGGACTTGCTCAGGGTTGGTAGTAATCAAACCGGTTTCGGTCGGGCTGGCCATAACCTGCAAGTGAACATGGTTCTGGCCGGCAAAAAACAACCCTTGGCCTACCGGGAACTGGCTGAGGCGTTTTTGTTCCTCGCTGGTTAGCTTGAAAACGTCGGCCAGCACGTCAACCGCCGAGGGCGATTGCTTGAGCAGGAACTGCATGCTGGAGTTGGCCACAATCGCCCGGCCCATGCGCGAACCCATAAAGTCCTCCACGTCCTGGCTGATGTAGCAAATGCCCAGGTTATATTTGCGAGCCCGCTTGGCCAAGGAGAACATAAAGTTGGCAGAATCTTCGTACTTCATCAACTGCCAGGCCTCATCAACGATTAGCAGGCGGCGTTTTTGGTCGGTTTTGGTCTTATTCCAGATGTAGTTCAGCACAATGTACATGGCCACCGGGCGTAGTTCGTCCTCCAGGTCGCGCAGGTTGAACACCACCAGAGGGTTATTGATATCGACATTGCTCTGCTGGCTAAAGATGCCGGCAAAAGTGCCGGTGGTGTACTTGCGCAGGCGCTGAGCCAGCTGAGGGCCGGTGCCGCCCATGTGCAGCAGGGTGTCGTACAGGTCGGCTATGGTTGGCGGCGTGCCGGTGTGGGTTAGCGGGTCGTTGGTAATGCCTGCCTTGGCGTAGGTTTCAATTAAGGCGGCGTCCAGATCGGCTTCTTCGCTTGGCGCCAGCGCCGGCATTACAACACCGCCCTGCCCTTGAGCCTGCATCTGAGCCTGGGCGCCGCCCATCATCAGGCGCAGCAGGCCGTGCAAGGTGATCAGGTTAGAGCGCAGGGCGTTGTCGGCCTCCTCGGAATCTACAACTTTCGGCAGATCAAACGGATTAATGCGGGTCGACGAGTTAAGGCTCAGCCGCACGTAGGCGCCGTCAACAGCCTCACACATCCGTTCGTACTCGTTCTCGGGGTCGATAATAAAGATCTCGGTGCCAAACATCATACTGCGCAGAGCTTCCAGTTTAACGGTAAAGCTCTTGCCGGCGCCGGACTTGGCAAAGACCACCGAGTTGCCGTTTTCCAGGCTAAAGCGGTCAAAAATAACCAGGCCGGAGTTGTGCATGTTGATGCCGTATAGAATGCCGTCGTCTTGGGTTAAATCGGCACTGGTAAACGGAAAACTGGTACTCAAAGCGCCGGTGCTCATGTTGCGGCGGATCTGTAGCTGATCGACCAACTGTGGAGCGGTACTGTTCAGTCCCTGTTCCTGCTGGGATGTAGCCGGCTTGCTGTAAACCAACTGTTGGCCGAGCATCGATTCTACCTTGTGAGCAATGAATTCCAGCTCTTCCAGGCTTTCAGCGTACAAAGTAAAGTACAGGCCAAACCTAAAGAAGCGCTCCTCGCCAACTTGCAGTTTGTCGCGCATTTCTTCGGCGTCCAAAATAGCGGCTTGCTTGCCCGGATCACGCACCCGACCCTTTTCGGCCTCGATCTGGATGCCGGCTTCCAGCTGGGTCACCTTTTTGCGCAGGTTCTCCAGTACCACCTGACTTTCGACCGGATAAATGTACATGCTTAAATCAACGATCTCGTCTAGATTCACCATGCCGCTTAGCCAGCCGGTGTACAGCTGGCGCGGGTAGCCGTAAACATAGTAGGTGCGGGCATAGCGCGTGCCCAGCTGAAAGTGGGTGCTCTTAAACTCCAGCGAGCTGGGAGCAATAAAGTCGCGTAGCGCCGTGATGCCCTTTTGAAAGGCCGCCTGAACCTCCTGCTCTTCGCGGGCGCGTTGAGCCTGAGCGATGGCAATCGGGTCCATGGGAGCTTCTTTTTTGCGGCCAAACATTATTGTAGTTCTCGTTTCAGGTGTTCTTGGGGCGCACTGCCCTGGCCTTTGGTGATAATATCGGCTGTCAGGCCGCCAAAGTCTTTCAGTTGCTGGCGGGTGGCCGTATCGGGGTTGTAGGTGTCGTAATACAGCTCAATCAGCTCCTGGGTATCCAGCGGCAAGCCCTGGATACTGCACTGCAACAGCCCGGCCAGCACGGCCTGCACGCGGTTGCGCAACTCGGTTTTGGCATTTTCCAGCTCGGCCTCGTTGATCACCACGTGCTGTTCCTTGGGCTTAAAGACGCCGCCCAGGCCGGTAATAAAGTTCTTGCTCTGCTCCAACCCCTTCTGCACATCAACCACCGGGAAGAATGGAATTACCACGTAGAACTTTTTATCCATGATATTGGTTTGCTGGCTCAAAGCATCCATGTAGCCGATATAGTCCTCCATCAGCAGAGCTAACAGCATGTTGTCGTGCTCGGTGCGGATTTTGTCAAGTCTCTCAATGTAGGGTCGTAAGTCGACTTTTTGCGAGCGTAAAAAAATCTGAATTGGGAAGTACAGCGAGTTCAGAAAGCCTTGATAGGCGTATTCAACCGACTCCTGCTCTTGAGGGCTCATCAGATCAAAGTTGATGCTCTTAACCATCACCACCGAGCGGAACGAACCGTCATTCATAATCACAATGCCATCGCGGATCTCGGCGATCTGCAAGGAGTTCTGGGTGCTGTTGGGGTGCGGCTTTGGCTTGGCTGCCTTTTGGTTGGGATCGGCCACGGCATAGGGCTGACCCGAAGCTATGCCGGGAGCAGTCGGCGGAATCGACTGGCCGGGAATCAGCGGTGCCTGGTTCGGAAAGCCCGAGGGCGGCAAGGGTATAAGTTCAGGCGCCGCCTGTTCTGCGCCGGATTGGTTTGGTGCCGAAGGATCCATTAGTCGTGTGTCCCACCTTTTTTGTGATCAGCGTAGCGGTATGACAACTTCGTTCCCGGAGTCATCACCCCTGGCTTTTTTGGCCTCGCGAGCCAGAGTTGCCACATTAAGATCATTGTTGTTTGCCAAAGACAGTATAGCAGGGTCGGTCGGTGGTGTCACCGCTGTCGAAGCCGCTTGTGCTACCGGCTCAGCAACAGCGTCATCGGGCTTCATAGTGCGCATATTGCCATAGGACTCTGCTTTGGCTTTGCTGTGGTCATGTAGCTCGGCGGTCAGAGCGGCTTCATCGGCCGAATCGGCCAGCGGCAATGGTGACGGCGGCGCCGGCATGGCCGAACCGGACATCTGAGTGTCGTTCATGAACCAGTAGTCGGCCGGCGGGGTTGCCGCTTGAGCCGGTGGTTGCTGAGGGCTGGGGACATCATTCATTACATCCACCAACTGCTGGCGATGATCCCGGCTCGATTGATCAATCATACTGCTAAACTGCTGGGCAATCGGGTTGCTGTACTCGTCCAGAATATCGTCAGAGGGCATAATGTCACCGTCGGGCACGGCCTGCGGCAGAGTGGCTATATCGAGCAGGCGTTCGCTGTTGCCGTTGACACTCGAAGGCAGGTTGTAGCTGTTAACATCGACATTCTTCACCACCCAGCCCCGGCTGTCGATAGTATTAGCCAGAGCCTGCAAGCGACTCTTAACCTCTGTCTGGCTCATGCCGCTGGATAAAACTCGCTCCACTCTCTTGGGCACGGTAATCGTCACCAGCTCCTTAACGCCACTCTGGTTCCAGATGCGCTTACGGGGCTTAAAGTAATAGCGTAGTTTGGCCAGCGCCCAGATCTCCGTCGGCTGGTCGCGCCCAAACGGCAAAGCAAAAAAGCCAAAGAACAATGCCGGCGGCACAAAAATCACCAGCAAAGGCCAAACCCCGGTTCTTACTAATATCGCGCAAATATAAAACAAAAAGATAGAGATTATGGCAAAAATAAACTGTCGCAACGTCAATGGCCCAAGAATCTTATCCTCAGCCTCTATATCTTGAATTACTTTGTATGTCGCCACGATACCTAGAGTATATCAAACCCTAGCTATACTGAAGGTTTATTGCCCGATTGAGCGTTGGAGTTGCCGACCGAGCTGCACAAACTGCATCCGGCCAAGCTCTTTTCCGTCGCGGGTAGTAGCGTATAGTATTTCTAATACCTTCGGCTTAATGAAAGCCTGTAGCTGCAGAGCCTCAAGAACCTTTACATCGATTTTATAGGTGTCTGGCAGCTGTGCCACGACATCGTCCCCCTTTTTATTCTTTGTCAGCACCTTTTTGCCCGGTGTAGTTAGCAAAACTGCACCTGCTAATTCCAAGCCCATATGATGGTCCATGATCTCGCGTTTTTTACGTCGAGCTTCGTCGGCGTCACCAAAAGGATCGCCTACTTTGATGCCAAAATCATCGTGTTGCCGAGCAACCTCGACCTCATCAGCATGTTCAGCGGCGTAGCGTTGCTCAGCCAAGTCCCGTATAGCCCAGCTGATACTGCGCCCGCGCGGGGTTATTGGCAAGCGCAACTTGCGAGCATTTGCTTGGAAAGTTTCATATAATTGGGTAGCAAGCTCACGCACTGCGTCCAGCCCGTGTTCAATGACTAGCTTCTGCAAGATTTCTTTGTATTCCTGACCCTCTGGAGAGGCTTTGACTTCTGCAATCATGGCCTGCCTTGCACCTTCGTCTATCAATACATCGACATAGCTTAATAGTTGAATTGCATTTTCGTCACTTAGCATCGGCGAATCTGCCACTTCCGGCACTTCCCCAAGATCAGTAGGGGCATCACTATGATCTACTGGTCCCGCAACAAACCTGGCAGCACCACGGCCTAAGGCCTTTACTGTGGTTAGTTCCGGCAACGGTTTAGGTACTTCCCAGTGGAGATCCTTCCATGATTTTGCTACTGATTCAATGTATTTTTGGAGAGCAGCGTCTTTATAGACGTGTTGGTATATCTCATCGCCCTCACTGTTGTAGGTTTTGATAGCCCAAGCTCTTACCGAATGCTCGTCACCATCGGTTCCCGGTATCAGAACTACGTCTTCAGTAATTCGTTGCCGATCATCATTAAGCATCCAGCTTAAACCGATCCAATTGGGCAGGCCATGTTGTTCCTGGTTTTCCATGATGGCATCGAAAGCTGACTTGTCTGTATCATCGATTTTCAAGGGAATTTCATAATCATGTGTTCCTGGTCGTGGCTCAGCGTCTTTCCAGCCAAATGCGGTGAATATCACGGGAGGCGAGGCCTCATCCTCTTTTTTTAACCGTTGCTTGAGATGACCCCACTCCAAAGGAGCGAGTTCTCGTTCGCCGGGAAAATCAAGGTAGTCTGCCAATTTATCATCGCGAGCGACGCTGACAAGATCGACAGGGGCATTATTTTTACTGACTTTAATGGTCCAAAGACTAACTTCTTCGGGGGCGGACACAGTTTTTTGCTTTTTGCGTATAGTCGGACCGCCTTTTAGGTGACCTCTAAATTCAAGACGGGGCAAACGAGTTTTCTCGGTTTCTGGCTCCTTGACTCCAAAGGTATCACAATCGGTCACTTCATAGACCAGACCATCCCGATCACGCAACCACAAGCCAACCAGGTCTGGGCGACCACGCCGCTCGGCATCTTCAAAAATTTGTTCCGAAACGAGTCTAACAGGATCAATATGCAATTCATTAGAGTCTGGCACAGGGGCGATCGACACAATCTCGGTGCTTGGTGCGGTGGGTGTTGAAGGGGCGGTTTCTGACATAACGATTAAGAGAAGTTTGTTTTAATAGTTGATCTTGTTAGATTATAGCGCAAAGTTTGCTTGTTGTCAATATTTTGGTATGATAATTGATAACCTTACCCGTTTCTTCGAGGAACATGGGTCTCGATGTAAACTAGTAACTAAATCTATTTCTACTGCTTTGGGAGAGGAGGTGGAACTGTAGGAGCAGGACCATCGGATCCATCCGGTCCGGGTCCGGGTGTCTGCTGGCGCAGTGGGTCTGATGGATCGAACTGGCTGGCATTCGGCATTGTCACACCAGCTTTGCGAAGTTCGGCGGCCATATCAGCCCACTCGGCCTTGGCGCCGGTGTCATTGTAGCCATAAGGGCCGCTTTGATTGGAGATGAGCTGTTGCATCGCTCGGGCTTCAAAGGTGGACTCCCCAGTTGAGGGATCTTTCTCTCTGGCAATGGCCATATTTGTTTTGCGCGCAGCCTTCACGGCTTGAGCTTTAGCGCCAGCCCAACCAGACGCCTTGATGCTTTTAGCGTTTGACTTGGCGGCATTCGACTCGGGATCGTCAAAGACAGAATAGTATTTGCCCTGAGTACCTGTTTTGCTACCATTGGTGTCAATCATAATACCCTGACCAAATCTGGTCTCTGGGCGGAGTTGGGCGCCAACATCGGATGCTTTTTTGACCACTCGCTGGGCGTAGTCTTGGCCCTTACGTGCACTCACCGTATTACCGATCTCAGCCAGGTCCTCCAAATCGGCACGGCCTGCAGCAGCTAAACCTACGGCGCCCATTGTCTGAATATCGGCACGATACATCTCGGGACTGCCGCCAATGGTAGCTAATGTACCACGAGCGGTCCGCAGGCCTTGGGCAGCCAGTTGCTCTTTTTCTTTACCGCTCTCGCTTAGAATTTTGGTCAGCGTATCAATATCTTTCAGAGAACTTGGACCCCTGGAGACGCCAGTCTGCTCGTCTATGAAACCCGCATTAGTTAGGGCATGGATAGTGCTCTGGTCATATCCGCGGTACGAGCCGGATAGTGCTCGCCAACCTTCATAGTGCATACCACCTTTTGACTCAATCTCCTGATAGCCCTTAATACTGTGATCCATAGTGGCGTTATCGATCTCGTTTTCAGCTTTAGCGGCGTAACGCTTGAAGCCAGGCACTCTCCACTTACCTAGTCTGTGCGGAGCCATCTCGTTAAAATCCAGTCCCCACATGGCAGCCCTGTTGCCTATTTTGCCTATACTTGTTTTGCCGATACGACCAAACTCCGGATTCCAGAGCTTACCCGCACGAGCGCGTTGGATACGCCGACCGGTGTTTTCCTGGCGTTTTTTGCGCAGGAAGTCGAAGCCGCCGCGACCGCGGTCGTTAACAAAGCCGCCGATCTGTCCTAGAGCTCCACCGGCAAATTTGAAGGTTGCAGGGATTAAGAAATAGGGTGCGAAGTAAGCGCCGAAGCCGATCAACTGGTTAAGCGGGTCGGTGCTGTTATTAATAGCTATGGCGGAAAACACTTGACCGGAAGCTATGAAAGCCGCGATCAACGGGAACATAAGCAATGCCTTGCTGAACGTACCCCACCAAAACTTGTAGATCTTTTGAGTGTTGGGCAATATGTAAGCCACAATGGCAACAGGGGCTAGGAGGATTAGTAAAATGATTGCTATTTGCCGCAGTATTAGCACAATAATTGCAATGATGACGGCCAAGGCTGCCATGCCGGCGTAGGTGAGCAAACCGAATATGCCCGTAGCTATGGCGCCTAGTCCTAATATGAAACCAGGTACGTCGCCGCCAAAACCTAGATGGATTTCGTCTTTTAGGTCGCTAAACGGTGCCTGTATAAGATGCCGAATTCCAATACCTAAATCATTTGTCAGCGTAACCAAAAATTGCATCAACGTCCACGATAGAGTTATGCCAATCGCCGCTATTAAGATTCGTGGCAGTGTCTTGCGGATAGTGTAGGCATCCAGTATCTCCATACCTAAAGCCTGAGCAATGACCATAATTAGACCAGCGATGGCCATCAGCCCCAACGCAATGTTGCGGAATGATTGCCAGGCTGTTTTGTAGGCGTCGCAATGTTCGCGTTTTGCGCAGTTACCGTTAGCGTCACCAAAAATTGGGCCTGTCTTTATTGTCATCTGGTCGGTGATCATATTATCTACGGCACCAATTATTTTCGTTAGGCCGTCAACTACCGGGCAGATTATCCAGCTCAGAGCGCTGGAGGAACCATCGCATTCGAGCTGATTATCATCACCCGTCGTGCCGGTGTTGTCGCCGACTGTGCCAGTACCGGCAGCCAGAATGCCGGCCGGTGTCTTACCGTCTGAGCCGACAGGATTGGCTATGGCAATAGTAAGAGGGTCACTTGACTTACACGATCCACTGGTGTGAACTTCGTCTTTGTCTGGATTAAATAAGTCCGGAAAGCCTCTCCAAAAAGTATAGAGTAGTTCAGGCTTACCTTTATCCGCTTGAATGATTAACTTGCCCGTGCTTGGGTTTGACGGGTCTGCCTGAATATAGCTTTGGCAGGTGCCGTCGCTTTTTCCTAAGTAGTTGCCTTTGCCCTGATCTTGCCGGAAAGTCATTGTGGTGCCGTCGGAGGTTTTTATAGTGCCGGAGTCGACCCATGTGAAGTATCTGCTATAGCCACCGTCTCTCGGGTCAGAAAGCTTAAGGGGAAAAACCGTTTCGAGACAACTAGTGTTACCGGCTTCAGTCGATTGTTTAAACAGGTGAAGTTTTACTATGGCGTTGGCGTTGGCGGTGTTTTTACCATCACCTGAGCTACCACTATGGGGGAAGCCGTCGATTTTACCCTGTTGTTCGCAGCTATCAGCTCCCCCGGCAATCTTGAAACTAACCGTTTCATCAATTTTGCCATCTACGAAAGTACCTCCGTCACTACCGTCAACGGCTATATGATTATGGTCAATCCATATACCTGTCCTGACTATGAGCTTTACTATGGCTATTTTACCCAAGTCCTTGGTAAAATTATTAAAACAACCTTCGTTATCAATGGTCGCAGAAGTAGCCCCTGTGTACTTATGATCATTTGTCCTGATGCCGATTACGACCGTGCCACCACCACTACAGTCAGCGTCTTTATTGGCTTGAGCACTACCAGACTGGCCTACGTAATAGCCGTCGTGAGTTTTCTTATAGGTTAACTTTTTACCGGAGTCGTAAGGATCGGGTCCAGTGATACCTGAATACTTTTCGTCGGTGTATTGGTAAGGAATTGCTGCCAATGTTCTGGCTGGCGTGAATGATATCAGAGTAGCAACGATAAATAGAATAAATATGAGGGCAACTCCCCATACTTTGTTTATGCGTAACCGCTTCATGTTTTGGATGCCAGCATTGTTTTAATTATGTTTGTGTGGCAACGGGTAATTCGTGGAATTCTATCTGAGGACGCTCGTTGTCTCATTCTTTTTAATATAGCATATATCCCAAGCATTAGCATGTAACGGTTCGGTGATGTTTTCAGGTTGCAAACAAGCACAAGCCAGTGCATACTATAAAAAGTTTATTATCTGAAACTAAAACACGTATGCAGACACAATTAATTAAGCGTATACATCGGAACCGCAGACTTAGCCATGTCATTATTCTTGCTATAGCATTCGTATTTATAGGTCTCGGTCTAGGTGCCGGGTCATCTGTTAATGCCGCTAGCACTGAAGCTGGGAAATTCTGTAAGTCATATAACGGCGCTGCGCAAAAAGCCTGTGAATATGGCTACGACCACAACGATGATAAAAACATTACAAAGCTTTGCAAAGACAAGTTTAAGAGTAACTCCGGGGCTTGTAGCGCCGGTCAAGCTGCCAGTATGGCGCAAAAGAGCCTCGATCCGGTAGGCCAGGCGGCGACTGACGCAAAAGGTGATCCAGCGGCTGACCCTAACGCCGAATGTTCCAAAAACAGATGTGATTTCATCAAAAAGTACGTCAACCCTTTTATTAATTTGTTGTCTATTAGTTTTGGTTTTATAGCAGTAATATCGATAATCATGGGGGGCATACAATACTCGGGTTCACGCGGCGACCCCCAGAACGTGACGCTGGCTAAACAGCGTATTTCCAGAACAATTCTGGCGATTGTGGTCTACTTCTTCCTCTACGCCTTCCTGCAATTTATAATACCCGGTGGGATATTCAAGAGATAGCCATGGTATATACGCTTTTTACACAATTCGCCGCCGAATGCTCCACCAAAGGCCTTGACTTTCTGAGCCTAAAACCATGGTATGCGTATATTAATGACAAATATGATGCAGCAACTGAGACAGGTCATTTTATTGGTTGCGATATCAAGCAGTTCACTCTTTTGCCGCCTCACAGCGATGTGCCGCTAGTGCTATTGGCTGTGGTTGATGACCTACTGCGCATCGCCGGCCTGGTGGCCGTGGGCTTCGTGATTGTCGGTGCCATCAAATACATCACCAGCCAGGGTCAGCCCGAAGATACTGCCAACGCCCAATCAACGATTATCAACGCCCTACTTGGCTTGGTGGTGTCTATCGTCGCCGTCGCCTTTGTGTCGTTCTTAGGCAGTAAGTTGGGAGGCTGAGCGGATGTTATTCCTACGGAATTTAAATAGATTCGGGTTGTTAGCCACCTTTGTATTGTTGGCGTTGTTTAGTACTTCATTGTTCTTGTCCACCAGTGTTGTAAGCGCGGCGGCTCCTACTTCAGCCAGTGACTGCAAGGGAGAAAGTGTGTTTGATAACTCTGTCCATCCGGCAGTTTGCCGCACTCCTATCAGCGCTAAAGGCTTGCCACAGCCGAAAGCCAATACGGCTGAACTGAAAATAATTCTTGGCATCGTCTTTGGGATTGTCGGCGCGCTGTCACTGCTGATTATTACGGTTTCCGGGTTTCGCTATGTGCTGTCGGCGGGTGATCCGCAGACTATGTCAAAGGCAAAAAACGGCATTGTCTATGCTTTGGTCGGCCTGGTGATTGCCTTGGCGGCCGAAGCCATCGTGGCATTCGTGGTGGATAAGCTATGATCAGGCGCTGGCTGTTCGCGCTTTGTCTGGTGAGCCTTTGCTTGTTTGCCGCGCCGCTGACGGCTTCGGCCTTTAATCCTTTTGGCGGCGTGACATGCCCAGCTGGTCACACCGGCACTGGCACCAACCCTAACCAATCAGCTGTTTGTAACGGTGAGACCAGCCAAGACCCGATTTCAGGCAATAATGGCATATTGCTGAATGTAGCTGATATTGTCGCTTTTGCCGCTGGCGCCGCCGCTATTATTTTGATCATTGTTGCCGGTATTCGTTATATAACCTCGGGTGGCAATGCTGAAAAGATTGCCTCGGCCAAGAACACGATTATCGGTGCCATGGTGGGTATAGTCGTAATTGTCCTGGCGCGGTCTTTGATACTATATGTAGTGAATAAACTATAAGGAGATAAGGTATGAATATTCGAAAAACGATCGCAGCTGCGCTTACCGTATTCACCCTTGCTCTACTTGTCCCGTTGGCGCTAGCTCCGAGCAGTGCCTATGCCGCCTCCGCCTCCGCCTCCGCCTCCGACTGCCCTACTGCTGAACAAAACTCTCCGAAAGACCAGGTTCTGAACGGCATAAGTAAAACTGGCGATAAATGTAGTACCGGCGGTGTGTCCGATACCGTCGCCGCCGCTGTACAGATCCTGGGCTTTGTGGCCGGCATTGCTGCCATCATCATGATTATCGTTAGCGGCTTTAAATATATAACTTCCAGCGGCGATGCGGCCAAGGTCAGTTCGGCTAAAACCAGCTTGGTTTACGCCTTGATAGGCTTGGCCATAGCGGCCTTGGCGCAGGCTCTGGTTCATTTCGTACTGAGCCAAGCCACTCAAGCCGTTAAGTAATGCTTGCTTGAGGCGCCGGGTTTGTAGTATAAAGACAATGAAAGACGAGCAATGACCATCAGAATTAAAAACTATTGGCTTATAGCAAGCATCACCCTAGCTCTAACGGTTCCGGCAGTCGTGCCAGCGATGGCCTCGGCGGCTACTTCAGCTGCTCCGGCTGCCGGCTGCCGGGGCATAAGTAATGATATTGCCGGCGGCGCTAATAGCGCGACAGGTGGTAATGATATTAATTGCAAAGACGCCAACGTAAACAATGGTGGTATCGCAAAGATTGGTCGGAGCATTGTCAATATCCTTTCGTTGATTGTTGGTATCGTTGCGGTAATCATGATCATCTTCGGTGGTTTCCGCTATATCACATCCGGTGGTGACAGCGGTAAGGTCGGTAATGCCAAAAACACCCTAATCTATGCTATGGTCGGCCTGGCTATCGCCGCGCTAGCACAAATACTGATTCGCTTCGTCCTCTTTCAAACCACACAAATCACCGCTTGCCCGACTAATCCTAATATCTCGGCCAGTAATTCGAAGTGCAAGCCATAACCTGGTTGCGCTGTTCGCTGTTCAGGTTCAGATACATCGAGGACGGTTCTAGAA
>PFOA01000007.1 GCA_002792275.1 Candidatus Saccharibacteria bacterium CG_4_10_14_0_2_um_filter_52_9
GCGTCTGCGATAACAGCGGTGCCAAAGAAATACTGTGCATCCGTGTTCTCGGCGGCAGCCGCAAGCGCTATGCCAAGGTCGGCGACATCATTGTCGCTACCGTTAAGCAGGCCAGCCCGAATGGCGCCGTCAAGAAGAAGACCGTTATTCGTGCCGTTATAGTACGCACCCGCAATACTATCCGCCGCAAAGACGGTTCTACTATCAGGTTTGACGACAATGCCGCTGTCGTAATCGGCGACGACAAACAACCACGTGCCACCCGTATTTTTGGCCCGGTACCGCGCGAACTCCGCGACCAAGGCTACGCTAAAATCGTTTCGCTAGCGCCGGAGGTTCTGTAATGTTTAAGATCCGTCTCAAAAAAGGTGACACCGTGATTGTCCGCGCTGGCAAATACAAGGGTCAGACAGGCAAGATTACAGCCACTCACCCAAGTGAGAACAAAGTAACCGTAGCTGGTATCAACATTGTTAAAAAGCATGTTAAGCCCAACCAGCAGCATCCCCAGGGCGGCATCATCGAAATCACCAAGCCGCTGTGGGTCAGCAAAGTTTCAATTGTCGAACCGACCACCAAGAAAGCCAGCCGCATCGGCTATTCAATAGATAAAGATGGCAAAAAGACCCGTGTTTTTAAGTCCACCGGAAAGGAGATCAAGTAATGGCTACCGCAACTACCAGTAAAAAAGTCCCAGCAGAAACCGGCGCTCGACTCCGCATCCAGTACAACACGACCATTGCCAAAGAGCTTTTGAAAGAACTTGATCTTAAGAACTTCCACCAGGCTCCAAAACTTGAAAAAGTCGTTGTTAACATCGGACTTGGCAAGGCCAAGGACGACAAGAAGATCCTGGAAGTCGCCATCAACACCCTGCGCAAAATCACCGGCCAACAGCCGGTTGAAACAATTGCCAAGAACTCGATCGCCGGCTTTAAACTGCGTGAAGGCAACAAGATCGGCCTTAAAGTTACCCTTCGCGGTGAGCGGATGTACGAGTTTACCGACCGCCTGATTAGCGTTGTCCTGCCGCGCTTGCGTGACTTTCACGGTGTCAGCGCTAAGGCTTTCGATCGCCAGGGTAACTACAGCCTCGGCTTTACCGATCAATCAGTCTTTCCGGAACTTACCTTCGAAGAAACCACCACCGTACATGGCCTGCAAGTCGTCTTTGTAATTAACTCTAAAGAGCCTGCCCATAGTCGAGCTTTGCTCGAAAAGTTTGGCATGCCCTTTGAAAAGGAGAATAAGTAATGGCTAAGAAATCAATCATTGCCCGCGATTTAAAGCGCCAAAAGATGATCCAGAAGTATGCCGCTAAGCGTGCTGAGCTTAAGGAACTTGGTGATTTAGAAGGTCTGGCCAGACTGCCACGCAATTCCAGCCCCACCCGCTGGACTAATCGCTGTATCGAAACCGGACGGTCGCGCGCCTTCATGCGCCAGTTTGGCTTGAGCCGTCTGAGCTTCCGTGAACATGCCAGCAAGGGTGAAATCCCCGGCGTAACGAAGTCGAGCTGGTAGGAGAGATATATATGAGTACAACCACCACTGACCCCATAGCCGACATGCTGACTCGTATTCGCAATGCCATTCTGGTGCGCAAATTAGAGGTTAGCCTGCCACACTCCAAAATCAAGGAGTCGGTTGCCCGCTTGCTTCAGGAAAGCAACTTTGTGGATCACGTTTCTGTCAGTGATGCGCCAATCGGCAAAGTCCTGACGGTTCGAATCAACAATGAGGACAGCAACGCCCGCATTACCGAAATTGTCCGCCTCAGTAAGCCCGGCCGCCGCTACTATGTCAACGCTCAGGATATCCCGATTGTTAAGCGAGGTCGCGGCCTGGTGATTATTTCAACCAGCAAAGGCCTGATGACCGGTGATAAAGCCCGCGACCAAAAGGTTGGCGGCGAATTAATTTGTAAGGTGTATTAGGGAATAATATGAGCCGAGTAGGAAAACTGCCGATCGCCATCCCGAGCGGTGTGACAATCACTATCGACCCCAGCGAAATTACCGTTGCCGGTAGCAAGGGCACACTAAAGCAATTCACCATGCCCGACATTACCGTCAAGCAAGAGGGCGAAGAGGTTATTGTTAGCCGCGCCAACGACGAGCCCAAAATCCGAGCCAAGCACGGCCTGATGCGGGCTCTGCTCAACAACATGGTGGTTGGTGTAAGTGAAGGTTTCAGCAAAAAGCTGGAAATTAACGGTGTTGGTTACCGGGTAGCCCAGCAGGGAACCGATCTCAAATTAAACCTTGGTTTTTCGCACGATGTTATATACCCCGTGCCGGCCGGCATTAGTACTGCCATTGAACAGAACACCATTACCGTCAGCGGCATCAGTCGCCAGCAAGTCGGCCAGGTAGCTGCCGAAATCCGAGCCCTTAAAAAGCCCGAACCGTACAAGGGTAAAGGTATTAAATATGAAGGCGAACGCCTGATCCGCAAGAGCGGTAAGAGCGGTAAGGACAAATAATGAGTAAACAACTAGCCCACAAATTACATAACCGCGCCCAGCGCAAAGGTCGGATTCGCTCCGTAGTTAGCGGCACGGCTCAGCGGCCGCGCCTGAGTGTTTACGTCAGCAACCTGCACATTACCGCTCAATTGATCGACGACACCAGTCACAAAACACTTGGCTATGTCACCACCGTCGGCCAAAAGACTGCTACTGGCACCATGACTGCCAAGGCTAGCTGGGTTGGTACCGAAATCGCTGGCCAAGCCAAGGCCGCCAAAATTAAGACCGTAGTTTTTGACCGTGGTGGCAAACTATATCATGGCCGCGTCGCCGCCCTGGCAGACGCTGCCCGTAAAGCCGGACTGGAGTTTTAATATGGCAGATACACGACCACCCGAGCGGCGCAATCGCCGCCCCGAAATCCAACCCGAAGAAAAGCAGTTCGATGAGCGCACCCTGCACATCGACCGCGTAGCCCGCGTAGTTAAAGGCGGCCGTCGCTTCCGCTTCCGTGCCTTGGTAGTAGTTGGCGACAAGAAGCATAAAGTCGGCATTGGTTCGGCTAAAGGTGCCGATGTTACTGCCGCCGTTACCAAGGCCACCGAAGTAGCCAAGAAGAATTTTGTGACCGTATCGCTATACAAGGGAACTCTGCCGCACGAGATCGAATACAAGGTCAGTGGCGCCCACATTCTGCTTAAGCCGGCCAGTGCCGGTACAGGCCTGATAGCCGGCGGTGTTGTCCGCAGTATCCTGGAAGTTGCAGGAGTTAAAAACGCCCTCAGCAAGTCGCTGGGTTCAAGCAACAAGACTAACGTGGCCTATGCCACGATCGCCGCTTTGGACAACCTGGTTCCGTCCAGCGAATGGGTTACTACCAAAAACAAGCCTGCCAAGACCAAACCGGTTACCGCTAAGCCAGCCCCAGTCGCCGCCAAGAAACCGGCCGTTAAAAAGCCAGCAAAGGCCAAGGCCTAACCATGAAGTTTCACGAGTCAAAGACTACCAAGAAAAAGCAAGCCAAGCGCGTTGGACGCGGTATTGCTGCCGGCCAGGGTAAAACCGCCGGCCGCGGCACCAAAGGCCAAGGTGCCCGTACCGGCTCCAGCGCCAAACCGGGCTTCGCCGGCGGCAGTAACCCCCTGATGCAAAAACTGCCCAAACTACCGGGCTTCCGTAGTCACCGCACACCCGCCGAAAACGTCTACACCGGCCAGCTGGAACAATTCGCCAACAAGACGGTCGACGCTACCGTTCTGGCCGAAGCCGGATTGATCAGCAACGCCTACGTGCGCGTCAAGCTGATCTCCAAAGGCGAACTTACCAAGAAGGTCACCGTTAAATTACCGTCCGGTAGCGCCGGTGCAATTGCGGCCGTTCAATCAGCCGGCGGCACATTCGAAAAGACCGACCACCTCAGCCGCCCCAAAACCTCCGCCAAGCACCAGGAAAAGTAAATCTCCTGCTGGCCAGCTACTTTGAGGGTGCTAACTTCTGTGGTTTAATAGTGACAAGAATGAGGGTTAATAAACAGGTATGAATTGGAAGATTATTGGGCGTTCGCTAACGCACAAAGACATGCGCGGCCGCCTATTGGCAGTGCTGGGCATACTGTTGGTTTTCCGTATCCTGGCTCATATTCCTGTTCCGCTCAGCGATCCAGAAACCCTGCACCAAGTCTTACAAAACCTGTTTAATTCCGAGAATACGCCCCAGCTGCTTAGTTTTATTAACGTTCTGTCTGGTGGTGCCCTGGCTAACTTTTCGATTATGATCGCCGGACTGGGGCCGTACATTAACGCCTCGATCATCATGCAGCTGCTGACCAAGGCAATTCCTCAGCTCGAAGCCCTACGCAAAGAAGGCGAGTTTGGCCAGAAGAAGATCAATCAGTACACTCGCCTGCTGACCCTGCCTTTGTCCATTGTTCAGTCGATCGGCTCGATATATCTAATTCGGCAGGCTGCTCAGTCGATCGGCGGCATTGGTGATATAACTGCAAACACCTCACCGATGCAATGGGTTCTGATGGTCGCGGCCCTCACTGGTGGCTCTATGCTATTGATGTGGCTTGGCGAACTGGTTACTGAACAGGGAGTTGGTAACGGTATTTCACTGCTTATTACGGTCGGTATTGTCAGCAGTCTGCCTGGTCAAATCGCGAATATTGCCAGTTCAATACTAAGCGATAAACAACACTGGGTACTCTTTGGGCAGAGCCTGCCTATTAATAAACCGGCTCTAATCTATGGCTTGATATTGCTTTTTTCCGTCTTAGTCGTGACTTGGATGGTAGTAATGCTCAATGAGGCCGCCCGTAAGCTGACGGTAAATTATGCCAAACGCGTCCAAGGCAATCGCGCCTATGGTGGTATTACAACTGTATTACCTGTAAAGCTCATTACTGCCGGTGTAGTACCAATCATCTTTGCCGTAGCATTTTTAAGCGTGCCAAGCTTTGCTGGCCAGTTACTCAGCAGCAATCCTAGTGCCAATCTGGCCCAGTGGGGCGCTCACCTTAGCACATGGTTCCAAAACCCCACAGCCCAAACTTTCGCGACTATGGGGTGGCAAGCCTATATTTACCCGGCGGTGTATTTCTTTTTGGTATTCGTGTTCACCTTTTTCTATACCAGTATTACTTTTAACTCGACCGAAATTGCCGAAAACCTGCACAAACAAGGCGGTTTCATAGAAGGCGTTCGTGGCGGTGACCGCACCGAAAAGTATCTAAGCAAAATAGTTAACCGTCTGACCTTTTTTGGCGCCTTTAGCCTTGGCCTGCTAGCGGTAGTGCCGATTCTAGCGCAGGTGTTTATCAATGATGCCAACATCGCCGTTGGCGGCACCAGCGTGCTAATCCTTGTATCTGTCGCCCTGCAGACCCTGCGCGCCGTCGAATCCCGCGCGCTTATGGTCACTTACGATCAGTACTCCCAGCCAGACTTTTTTCATGACGATCAGGACGGTGCCGGACCGATCACCGGCCGCCGCCTGAGATTCGGACCCAGACTGTTAGCGCGCGCCAAAAAGCCCAAAAAATAACCCTTTACAAACTGAGGTGAGACATGCTACACTAGCTCTCTAGTTATATTTTATGGCAGCCAACAAGGAAGTAATCGAACTCACCGGAACAATTGTCGAGACCCTTCCAGGGACTCAGTTTCGTGTAGAACTCGAGAACGGCCATAAAATTATAGCTCATGTGGCCGGCAAGATGAGGAAACATTTTATCCGCATCGTCCCCGGTGACAGCGTTACGGTCGAGTTGACCCCTTACGATCTTACGAAGGGCAGAATCACCTACCGCAAAGGTTAATCACCGGAACCGAAGGTTCCCGTTTAATAATATAAGCAGTGAGTCACCCTCCTGAAAGGATGATCCGCATGAAAGTGCGTGCTAGCGTCAAGAAAATCAGCCCCGATGACATAATCGTTCGCCGTAAAGGCCGGGTCTATGTCATTAACAAGTTTAAGCCAAAGCACAAGCAGAGGCAGGGATAATGACGGAGTCATTTCCCATTGTTATGTATATTAATGAAAATCCGAAGGATTTTAATTAATGGCAGCACGAATTTCCGGAGTAGCCATTCCTGACGGCAAGCAAGTCTGGGTCGCCCTGACTTACGTGTTTGGCATCGGCCCCAAGAGCGCCGACGACATTCTCAAACAAGCCAAGGTTGAACGCACCACCCGGGTCAAGAACCTGACAGATGCCGAGATTGCCCGTATTCAGGACATTATCAACGCCGATTATCTGGTAGAGGGTGAACTTCAGCGCATGGTCAGCGGCAACATCAAGCGACTTAAAGAGATTAAAGCCTACCGTGGCCTACGTCATTCCGCCAATCTGCCGTCGCGTGGCCAGCGCACCAAAACCAACGCCCGCACCCGCCGCGGCAAGAAGACCACCGTTGGTGGCACTGCTAAGAAGGTAGCATCTAAGACTTAAGATTATGGCAGACGATAAAACCACCACTAAAACTAAAGAAGAGCCTAAAGCACCTGTCGAAGAAGTCGAGGCGCCCACAGCTGACGCTAAAACGACAGTGGCCACGACCGAAGCACCTGCTACCGAAGCCACGCCCAAGCCAAAGCGCAAGAAGGTCAAGCGCTCCGTACCCAGTGGCCAGGTACACGTCCAGTCCACCTTCAACAACACGATTATTACCTTCACCGATGGCAGTGGCAACGCCCTGACTACCTGTAGTGCCGGTGCCTGTGGCTTCCGCGGCAGTAAAAAGGGTACAGCCTACGCCGCCCAGGTTGCCGCCGAGCGTGCCGCTCAGTCTGCCAAACAGCAATACGGCTTTAACCGCGCCGACGTTTTCATTAAGGGCATCGGCTTGGGCCGCGACGCCGCCGTCCGCGTGATGGCCGGCATGGATATTGCCGTCGAGAGTATCACCGATGTTACAGGTGTTCCTCATGGCGGTACCCGGCCACGAAAAGCGAGGAGAATCTAATGGCTCGCGACCGACAATCAATTGTAAAAATGAGCCGCCGCGAAGGCTATGCTCTGCATCCCAAGGCTCACAAATACCTGGTTAAGCGCACCTCTAAGCCCGGCCAGAACCCCAACAGCCGCGGTCCCCGCGGCGGCAACAAAACAAGTCAATACTCCCTGCAACTGCGCGAAAAGCAAAAGGTTAAGCGCCTGTATGGCCTGCTCGAAAAGCAGTTCTCTAATCTGATGAAAGAAGCCTCGCGCCGGCAGGGCCAATCCGGCCAGAACCTTCTGCAACTACTGGAACAGCGCGCCGACAACGCCGTTTACCGCGCCGGTTTTGCCTCCTCCCGCCGGGCTGCCCGCCAGCTGGTTACGCATGGTCACTTTCTGCTCAACGACACCCGTGTCGACATTCCATCCATCCGCCTCAAGCCAGGTGATGTGCTGACCGCCCGCCCACACAGCCTCAAAACCGAATACTTCAAGAACCTTGATGATGTTAGTCCCGTTCCCAGTGAAATCCCGGGCTGGATCAAGGTCGACCGCAAGAAGACCACCCTGTCAATTACCGCTTTACCGGCTCGTGAAGATGCTGAGCCAGATATCAATGAACAGTTAATAGTAGAATACTACTCGCGCTAAATAAGGAGCCACACCAATGTCAAATATTATCCACACACCCGGTCTCGTCAAAGTCGACGACCACAGCACTACCAGTGCTTCGTTTGTGATCGAGCCGCTGCATAGCGGTTACGGCATGACGCTGGGCAACTCCCTGCGGCGTGTGTTGCTGTCGAGCATATCCGGTGCCGCCATTACCTCATTTAAGATTGAGGGCGTAACCCACGAATTTACAGCTGTTCCCGGCATCAAAGAAGACGTTGTTGACATCATGCTCAACCTCAAGGGCGTCCGTTTCCGCGTATACGGCGAAGAAACCCAGAGCCTGCGCATCGTTAAGTCCGGCAAAGGCCCGGTTACTGCTAAAGATATCCAGACCAACGCTGATGTTGAGATCGTTAACCCCGACCACCTGATTGCCATTATCGACGATGCCAAGGGCAAACTCACCATGGATCTGACCGTTTCAATCGGCCGCGGTTACCGCACCGTCGAAGAAGGTGCCGCCAAGAAGGCCAGCGATCACGTCGCCCTGGATGCCATCTTCAGCCCCGTATTGCGCGTCCGCTACAAGGTTGAAAATACCCGTGTCGGCCAGGCTACCGACCTCGACCGCTTACTGCTTACCGTCGACACCGACGGTTCCATCACCCCGCAAGACGCTTTCGAAGAAGCCTCGGCCATCCTGGTAAACCAGTACACAGCTCTGGCCGGTAAAACCCGCGTTGCTACCGCCGAAGTTGCTACTGAAGCCGCTGAAGGCGACAGTGAATTCGGCACCGACATGCTCGGCGATGAATCAACCGCTCTGAGCACTTCTATCGAAGATCTAAATCTGACAGCCCGCACCACCAACGCCCTGATCAACAACGAGATCCACACCATCCGCGACCTGTTTGCCCTGAACGACGCCGAACTGCGCGACCTCAAAGGTTTCGGCAGTAAAGCCCTCGACGAAGTTAAAGAGAAATTAGCGGAGTTGGAGCTCTAGATGCACCGACACGGCTACCAAGGTCGAAAACTGCACCGCGAGCGCGATCAGCGCAACGCGCTCATTAAAGGCCTGGCCGATTCGCTGGTTAAGTACGAATCCATCGAGACTACCTTACCCAAGGCCAAAGAAGTCGTGCCCTATGTCGAAAAGCTAATCACCAAGGCAAAGAAGGGCGATCTGCATAACCGTCGCCAGGTTATTCAGGGCTTGCAAACTATTGCCAGCGCCCACAAGCTGGTAGACGAGATCGCCCCCAAGCTCTCGGGCAGGGTTAGCGGTCACCTGCGCATCGAAAAGACGGTTATGCGCCGCGGCGACAACGCCCAGCTGGCTCGTGTCAGCTTTGTAGACGACCTTAAAGCCGCACCGGTTGCTAAAGCCGCCGTCAAGCCAGTACCGGAAGCACCCAAGCCTAAACCTGCGGCTAAACCAGCCGCCAAGAAGCCTGCTGCCAAAAAGCCAGCCGCCAAGCCTAAGGCCAAAGTCGCCGCCAAGGAGACCAAATAATGAAGACCTACAGCGCCAAACCAGCCGACGTAACCCGCCAATGGTATCTGGTTGATGCCAGCGAAGCACCCCTGGGTCGCGTGGCCACCAAGGTAGCTTCTCTGTTGCTCGGCAAGGGCAAGCCACAGTTCACCAAGCACATCGATGTTGGTGATTTCGTGGTCATTATAAACGCCGAAAAGACCGTTGTCACAGGTGATAAGCTCAACAAAAAACGGTATTACCACCACAGTAGCTACCCCAGCGGTCTAAAAGAAGCCACTCTAACCGAGAAGATGGCCAAAGACCCGACCTTTGCCATTACTACCGCTGTTCGCGGCATGTTGCCGATCAATAAACTGCGTGATGTTCGTATGTTACGCCTCAAGGTCTATCCCGGCACTGAGCACAAACACGACCCTCAGTCACCAACCCCTATATCTGTAAAGGACACTAAATAATGGCTAAAGACTCATACTTCTACGCGCTTGGGCGCCGCAAAAGCGCCACCGCTCGCGTCCGCCTAAAACCCGGCAAAGGCGTAATAACTATCAATGGCAAACCGGCTGCCGAGTACTTTGCCGAAAGTAAATACCTGCTGGCCAAGCTGCAGCAACCATTTGTAGTACTCGATAATGTCGACAAGTTCGACGTTAGCGCTGTAGTGTCCGGCGGTGGTCACGAAGGCCAAACCGAAGCTATCCGTCTCGGCATCAGCAAAGCTATGGTTGTTATGAACGAAGACCTCAAAAGCACCCTCAAGCGCTCCGACCTGCTCAGCCGCGACTCCCGCGAAAAAGAACGCAAGAAGTTCGGCCTCAAGGGCGCCCGTAAACAGCGCCAGTTCACTAAGCGCTAGTCACAACAAAACCAGCCGGATTATACCCGCTCACCAAGTGGCTGCACTACGGTTCGCGGACATAATCCGGCTGGTTTTGTTGACAGTCTATGCCTAGGAGTGTATATTAGCTTTCATGTTAGTAGCACATAACAACCAGTATTGGTTTACCGACACATCCCGTGGCGGTAGTTTCGCTGTGCTTGCATAAATCACACCAAATCAAGAAACAAAAACCCGCCACACAGGCGGTTTTTTAATTTAAGAAGGAGAACAAAATGGTAGTGCAAACAGTAGAAATCGGTGCTATGAAGGTCGCCTTGCCGCATCCTAAGGGTCTTACGCCCGAGCAACAGTTAATGAAAGCGGACAGGCTTTTGGGGGATATCGGAACTATGGCAATTCTGGAAGGCAGTAAAGGCGCTTCTGATTTAGTCAGAGCTTTGGGGAGAGAGTCCGAGGTTCACGAAACCTACCCCGAAGTCTTAAGGGCGTCTTTGGATTCAGGTAAAGCCTCCGTTTTAATGCTGCGAGGAGCAGACGGCTTGCCGGTTACGCATGAAATACTGCCTGCCAAATCGGAAGTTGAGGATCCTGTAGAGATCAGCAACCTACAAGTAGCCATACGCCCGAACCGCGCATTGAGCGTCAGGGTAGACTACCCAGAAGACGATGGTATTGTCAGTTTCGCCATACTATCGGCGATAGAGAGGCGCTTTTGACAGCCTATCCGCTATAATAAGGATTAATAGCATGAGTAAACCAGTAATTCTAACCGGCCTGAGAGCCAACAATGATCTCCATATAGGTAACTATTTAGGAGCCTTGTTGCCTATGGTTGATATGGCGCGGGAGAAGGGCGGGGAATACCAGGTTAATTTGTTTATTCCTGATTTGCACAGCTTCACTACCCCGATTGATCATGACAAACTACAGGCAGGCATTATGCAGAATTTGCGGGTTTTTGCCGCGGCTGGCCTGCCCCTGGATAATCCGGATGTTCATATTTACCGGCAAAGTTATGTGCCGGCGCACAGCGAACTGACTTGGATCCTTGATTGCTTTACCGGCTTGGGCGAGATGAGCCGCATGACACAGTTTAAAGATAAGTCCGGCAGTCTGGGCGATGATCGAATCAGCCTGGGGCTGTTCAACTACCCTGTTTTAATGGCGGCTGATATTTTGCTCTATTGCGCGGAGTACGTGCCGGTTGGTGATGACCAAAGCCAGCACCTTGAGTTTACGCGCGATATTGCCGAGCGGTTGAATAGCCGGTTCGGTGATCTGTTTGTCCTGCCAAAATCTGTCAAAGAACAGCATGAGTTCTTTAATAAAGACCAGGGTCTGCGTATCAAAGATCTGGCCGATCCTAGCAAGAAGATGAGCAAATCTGATGATACCGGCAAAGGCGTGATCTTTATGACCGACAGCCCTGACGAAGTCCGCAAAAAGATCATGTCCGCCACAACCGATAGCATCGGCAAAGTGGCACACGATTATGACAAGCAGGCCGGCGTGGCGAATTTGCTGGATATTTTGCAGTTGTTTGGCGGCAATCCGGACGACTTTATCGGCCAGGATCAGTACGGACCGCTTAAAACGGCCGTGGCCGAGGCGGTGGCCGATTTTCTTGCCAAGTTCCAGGCTGATCTGGCCAAGGTCGATGATCAGGCTATTCTGACTAAACTAGCAGCGTCTGAAGAACAGATGAATCTCCAAGCCAACGTCACTCTTCTCAAAGTTCAAAAAGCCGTTGGCTTGAGGGCCTAATGAGTAACATCGAAATTAGCCGGGTCGAGCGGCTTGACCAGTATGTGATCCGGCAAATGCCCAGCCTGAGCCGTGGTTATGCCACCAAGCTGATTCACCGAGGCAGTGTGCGTGTCAACGGCGAGCCTCAGCTAAAAGCCGGCTACAAGATCCGGGCCACCGACAAGATCGCCATTGAGTACGACGAGAATAAAGAACTGGTCATTGCCGACATTGAATTGCCGGTCATTTATGAAGACGATGGCTGCGTGGTGATCAATAAGCCGCTCGGTCTGCTGACGCACAGCAAGGGGCCGTTTAACCCCGAACCGACGGCCGAATCGTGGTTGCGCAGTCGCCTTAAGGCCAAGGCGATGGACGGCGAGCGGGCCGGCATCGTACACCGGTTGGACAGAGCCACCAGCGGCGTCATGATCCTTGCCAAAACACCGTCTGCCCTGAGTTGGCTACAAAAGCAGTTCTCCCAGCGCAAAGTAAAAAAGAGCTATGTGGCGGTGGCAGAAGGCGTTTTTAAGGAACCGGAGGCGATTATTGATATGCCGATTGAGCGCAATCCCAAAAAGCCGCAGACTTTCCGGGTCGGCAGTAATGGCAAATCGGCAGTTACAGCCTATAAAGTACTAAAAACCAACGATCAGCACAGTCTGGTTCAACTAAAGCCCACCACCGGACGCACCCACCAACTGCGCGTTCATCTTGAGGAACTGGGGCATCCCATACTGGGCGACACCTTTTACGGCGGCCGGTCCGCCGATCGGCTGTTCCTGCATGCCCAAAGCCTCGAATTGACCCTACCGAATAAAGATCGTCGAACCTTTGAAGTGCCGGTTCCGAAAGTATTTGCCGAGCAAGTAAAATCATGAAGAATCTAGTGCTTCACGATGCCACCAGACGGCAGCTGGATGATTATTTGACCGCGCCGGCACATGCCCTGCTGCTAGTCGGGCCTATGGGCAGTGGCAAGTTACAACTGGCCACCCGACTGGCCGAAGCGGTATTGGAACTGCCGGCAGGCAGTTTTGATGACAATCCGTACATCACGGTTATCAGTGTCGAACCCGATAAAAAACTTATCGCCATAGAAGCGGTGCGCCAATTAGAGAAGTTTCTAGCCCTGAAAGTGCCGGGACAAAGCGGGCATGACCGGGCAATTATTATTGAAGATGCCCACCTGTTAAGCCACGAAGCCCAAAATGCGCTACTGAAAACGCTGGAAGAGCCGCCCAAAGGCACGATTTTGATCCTGACAGCCAGCCACGAGCAGGCCCTCCTGCCGACTATCCGGTCGCGCGCCCAGTCTATTACCGTTAACCGGCCGGCCCGCGAAGCTTTAGAGACGCACTTTGCCTCACAACACGCCAAAGAAGCGATAGCCAAGGCTTACGCTGTCAGTGGCGGCCTGCCGGGTCTGATGCACGGCCTATTAAGTGATAGCGAGCATCCTCTGGCTCAAGCTACGGCTCGTGCCCGCCAACTCTTAAGCCAGACAACCTATGAGCGGCTATTGGCCGTCGATGAACTGTCTAAACAACGCGACATGGCCATTGGCACAGCCTTTATTCTGCAGCAAATGGCCCATGTCAGCCTGCAGACAGCCCAAGGCGTGACCGCCAAAAAGTGGCAAGCCATTCTGAGCGCCGCTTATCAAGCCGGCGAGGCTCTGACCAACAGTGCCCAGCCCAAGCTGGCGCTGACTCAACTGATGTTATCGTTGCAATGATTATGGTATAATTGTAGTAATTATGTATGAGCTACTCATAGTAGCCGGCTTCGGCGCTTTGGCTTACCGGAACGTTCGTATCCACGATAACGAGTTTGCCAACGTCTCCCGAAAAATGGGCGATCGCTTAGGCAAATTGTGGGATATTGCCCATCAAGGCATGCGCGAAAACCGCTTTTTAAGAGCCGAGAAGGCTCTGCTTACTATTCTGAAGATAGATGAAAAGAACGCCGCCGCCTACAACCGGCTGGGCATCCTTTACGCCAAACAAAAAGAGTTCCGTGATGCCATCGACTGCTTTGAGATCGCTTCCAGCATTGAAGCCACGCCTTCCAGCCTGCACAACCTGGGGCTGATTTATTACGAAACCGAGAACTACGAGAAAGCCGCTGTGGCCTTTGAGCAGGCTCTAAAACTGGAAGATAACCTGGCCGCCCGCCACGTGGCCTACGCCAAAGTGCAAGAAAAGCTTGGCAACGACAAACTGATGTTTGTGGAACTCGAAAAGGCCGCCGAACTCGAACCAAACCGTGAAACTTTCACGCTGTTGCACAAAGCTTACACCAATCACGGCATGGGCGTCGAGGCCGACCAGGTGGCCGACAAACTCAAGAAGCTAAAAGTACCGGCCGGCCGTGCCAAACGCATCCTGCGCCCCCGCCGCGTGGTAGTCTAAACTTCACCTTCGCTAAAACTAGAAACGGCGGCGTGAGTTACTCCGTGCTTACTTTTGATTGCTACCCAGGCCACAAAGCCCGGGACACGATTTACCGTGCGCGTGTTGGTTATCTCGTCGGTTACGGGAACGTAGCGGTCAAATGGTGACATATCGCCCTCGGTAATGGTAGCAGAGTCCTGTATCGCCATACCGTCAAACTCGATTGCATCAACACATGCTTTTTCCCCGGCAAGAGTAGTTACTATAAAAACTTGACCTTCGCGCGTGGGTTTAACCAACACGGTAGGGGAATGGTTAGCACCATCAATTCGCTCAAAATCCATTAGGGTACAATAACATCACTAGCAATAAAAGTAAATGGTGCAGGGTGCAGGATTCGAACCTGCGAAGGCATAAGCCAGCAGATTTACAGTCTGCCGTGTTTGACCGCTTCACTAACCCTGCGAGTTACTTTGGAGCCACCTGTCGGATTCGAACCGACGACCCTCGGTTTACAAAACCGATGCTCTAGCCAGCTGAGCTAAGGTGGCGAAATCTAAATAATTGTAGCAAGAACAGGGTTAGATTACTAGAGGCTGTCCGAGTCAATTGATGGTAGACTTATATTAAATCTAGAAGTATACTCTACCATAATGATAGCAAAAGATGAGCTACAAAAGCGCTACCTTGAGGAAAAGCTCTCGATGAGCGACATCGCGAGTTCGCTGGGCTGTTCGGTTAACAAAGTGGTCTACTGGATGGATCGGTATGGTATAAAACGAAGGTCTATTGGCGAGGCGATTTATCAAAAGCACAATCCCCACGGTGATCCCTTTACCGTAAAGCCTATCAAGACAAAGTCAGACGCAAAACTTCTGGGGATGGGCATTGGGCTGTATTGGGGGGAGGGCACAAAGGCCAATAAGTACTCTGTTCGACTCGGTAATACGGATCCGGCCTTACTAAATATTTTCATGCTGTTCCTGACGGAATTGTTCGGCGTAAAAAAGACGGACATGCGGTTTGGCCTACAGATTTTTTCGGACATAGACCCTCAAGAAGCTATGGAGTTCTGGACACGCGAGCTGGCGGTAAAACCCTCGCAATTCTATAAAATTACCGTTACAATATCAGGGTCGCTCGGAACGTACCGAAGGAAGGGTGCTTACGGTGTCGTAACCGTGCATTATCATAATAAAAAACTCCGGGATATAATTGTAAATATGCTGCCGAAATAGCTCAGTTGGTAGAGCGCGTCAATGGTAATGACGAGGTCACGGGTTCGACTCCCGTTTTCGGCTCCAGAATGCCATTTACAATCTGTTTATCATCTGTTAATATAGGACTCTATGGCAAAAGGCGACAAGCGTAAGATTATTGGTCTGATCAGTGAAGAAACTGGTGAGCGCATTTATTACACGACCAAAAATACTATGAACACCCCGGACAAGCTGGCTTTGCGCAAGTACAGCCCGCGTTTACGCAAGCACATCATCTTTACCGAAACCAAAAAGAACCTCGGCCGCAACGAAGCCCCTAAGCGCTAGTTTTCAGACAGATCCAACAGCGTATTAACCATTTCAGCGTGGCTCCAGACAAGGGGAGTGACACCTAGCGGGTCGCCGGTTTCCGGGTCGAATTGTTCACTTAAAACACTGCTTGGCAGTTCGTGTTTGAGCGCCCAGTCCAGTAATTCCTGAGCTTTCCCGGGCTGGCCGGCGGTATTAAAGAACTGCGCCAGCCACAGTGTGCTGACGATCCAGGGGTTGCCCTTGAACTGTTGCTTGGTCAGAAAGTAGTTATCGTGTTCGTAGCGCAGAACGCCGCCGCTCGGCGAGCTGTTAAGCAGGCGTTCCTCAACCTGTTTGGCGGTGCTGATGAGCCTTTCGTCCTGCAGGGGCAGTTCGGCGTACATAAACGGGCCGTAGAGGCTGGAGATGTCCAGGGTGTCGTTGTATTCCAGTTCACCGTTGTCTTGTAGTAGAAAGCCTTTGCGGAAGTAGCCGTCCGGGTGATAGAGCTTGTCCAGGTTCTGACGAATGCCATCAGCGGCTTTGCGCCACTTGCTGGCTTGCTCAGGCCGGTCGAAGGCAGTTGCTAAACTAGCGGCAGTTTGCAGACCGGCAATCACCGCACAAGTTGTGTAGGTGGTGGTCAGGAACTTCTCTTCCCATAGATCGTAACTGGCATGCGGCAGGCCGGTTTCGGCATCGATGAACTCCGACATCCAGTTGGCACAGGGGACGATGAAAGTGTTAAAAAGATGTTCTACAAAGTTGTGATCGCCGCCATTGGCCTCCAGATACTCGCCAATCATAAAGATCACGCCTGCCGTTTCGTCTTCCTGAATGGCCAGCTCCTGCCGACGGCCGTGCACCAGCGGGTGCCAGGTACTGCCAATGGCTCGATCGGGCTGGTATTTGTGCATCAGATAACCATCTTTGTGCATGGTGTCGCGGGCAAATTCAAAGAATTGTTTGGCCTCATCAAAGTGGCCAAGACGGATCAGCGGCCAAAGAGCGTAGGCGGCATCGCGCGGCCAGCAATAACAGTAGTAGTCACGGCCAAAGTTAAAAATGCTGGAATCGCCGCTGGCCAGGACGGAGCCACGCTCGTCGCAGTGGGCTTTGATAATTAACAGGCTGTGTTGCAGACTACGCCTGTGAAAGTCCGGTGCCGGCTTGTCTGTGCCACCCAGCCACTCCTGCCAATGCTGGCGCACCCGCCGTAAGCGCTCGGCCATGTCCTGAGTCTTGAACTCATCGTGGTTGCGCTCGGCATCCTGCTGACTGCTGGCGGCTATGATCCAGTAGTCCAGCTCAGCCTGACCGCCGGCTTTAAGACGTTTGCTGAAGCGAATCACACTGTCCACACCGCCGTGCTCAACGGCGTTGCCGGACAACTCGCCATCTTCGGCATCCAGAAAGGTACCGGCCTTGCCTTCGATGCCGTAGTTACCAACAGCATACTGATCAAAGTCGGTTTTGTCGGTAAACTGGCCGGCAATTAGCAGGCAGTAGCGACCCTTATAATCGAGAACATAGTTAGCCTCCGGCACATACAGCGCTGTGTCTGCCCGGCCGGCGCGGGAGATCTGAAACACCTGGTGCATGAATAGTCTGATTTCGCGGGTTTTGTCGCCGTTGTTGGTGATGGTTACGTGTCGAACCAGGGCATTGTAGTCGCTGTCGATATAGTCTTGAAACTTCAGACTCACCGCCAATTCATTATGGTTGGCTGTAATCGAGCTTATCAGGGCGTCATCTTCGAAATCGACGCTGATTTCCCAACTGCCGTCATCAGTCCATCGAAACCGGTCATCCACCCAGACGCCGATTTTGTGCTGGCTACTGCGGGCATTGCTTAGGTTCTCCAATCCGACATAGGGGTAATAAAAGTCATGCACCAGGCCATGCTCGTCGAGCCCGACAAATAGCTGGCCGTTGCTGAGGACTACCGGCCTACCCATGCTTAATCTCCAGGCGATACTGCAGGTCGCGGTAGGCATTCATAAAGTTAATATAGGCCTCGTAGGGCGTGTCGTAGGGGCTGAAGTGGGCGTGGATATCGCCATCGTTGAACCATTTGGTGCACATGTAGTAAAAGTGATCCGAGGTTTGCAGGCGCCGCCAGTCTTCGATTAGCGACCAGTCGCCACTATCCATGATCTTATTTTCCAGATGGTAGAGCGCCGAAATCGACGAGGCTTGCATAGCATTACCCAACCAGGCCGATAAGTCTCGCTCGGTGTCGGCCCAGGTAACTGTTTGCGGCACACCAATCTCGTCGGCCGGTTCAAAAGCCTCGATCGCACCGCTAACGGTCATGAAAGTGTGACCCTTGGTCTTAAGCCACTGTTTGGGCAGATTCACCAAGAAGTCAAAAACGCCTGATTCCTCCCACTGATGTTCGCCAAAAGTCTCGTAGTCCATAAACAGATTAAAATTGGTGGCCTGCTTATCTTCGCTCAGCCAGTGGGCAAACTTGTCGGCGGTTAGCGGCCATTCGGCCCAGTCGTGGTCGCCAAAACGAAAGGCGATATCATCGCTGAGTTTGTAATTCCTCATTAACAGCCGGATGTTTTCGGTGCCTGTTGGCTGATAGACGTAGTTGGAGTTGCGCCAGCCCAGTATCGGATCCCAACCCTCGGCCAGGATGCCTTTGTAACCGGCCTGGTCGGCCCAAGCGGCCAGTTCATTGTTGTAGGCCAGCTCGGTATTACGAAAGACAGCCGGAGTTTGGCCGAACACTGCCTCAATCTTCCGCTTATGCATGGCCACCTGCATCTCAAACTCTGGGCGTGAATAGAACCAGGCCAGGCTGTGGTGATAGGTTTCACCAACAATCTCCACCCGGCCGGTGGCCACCAGCTGTTTAAAAGATTCTAATGATTCCGGTGACCAGCGCTCCAACTGCTCAATAAGCGTGCCGGTAATCGACAGGCTGAGCCGGAACTCCGGATTTTGCTCCAACATCTCGAGCAAACGCGCGTTGGTTGGCAGGTAAGACTTTTCGGCCACTTTCTTCAGGAGCAGTTCGTTGCTGGCTGGATCGTCGGCTTCAGCCTCAAAATAATCATGACGACTCACGGCTGTGTCAAACACTGTGTAGTGACGCACGCGGTAGGGCTGATGGACGTGAAGATATAAAACTATCGCCTTAGTCACGCTACTGCCTCCGTTAAATGCGCATCATATAACTTTCTGATTTTGTGGCTGGCGCTATCCCAGGACATTTGCTGGTATTCGGCGTAAGCGTTTTGCCAGAGTTCTTGGCGCAGGGGCTCGCTGCGCAGACTGGCTGTTATGAGATTGGCCATTTCCTCTATATCCCAATAATCAACCTTGAGACAATTCTGTAATACCTCACTCACGCCCGACTGCTTGGTTATCAGCACCGGCGTGCCGTAGCCAATGGCTTCCAGCGGCGTCAGTCCAAACGGCTCCGAAACCGAGGGCATAACAAACAGGTCGCCGACAGCAAAAGCGTCTCGCCAACGTTTACCGCGCTGAAAATCGGCAAACAGCACGTTGGTACCTATACCTAGTTTGGCAGCCATTTCCACCAGCTCTCCATATTGCTCGCCACTGCCGACGATCAGAAACAGCGTTTTGGGATCTTGAGCGATGACCTTTTGAGCCGCCGACAACAGATTGGGCAGACCCTTTTGGATTGTCAAACGGCCAACATTTACCACTACTTTGTAGCCCAGTGCCTTCATGGCGGTCAGATAATGGTAGGAGTTTTCACTGTCCAGCTTGGCTTTGTCGGCGGCACCGATGCTGTTGTGAATCACCTCGATTTTGTCGGCCGGGATGGCATAGTCGCGAACAATAGCTCGCTTGGTATGCTGGCTGACGGCTATGATCTTATCAGCTAGGTGAAGCGCAACCTCTTCTATCTCGCGAACCAGTGGATTGCCCGGCCCACTACCGGCTCTATCAGACTCAACCGAGTGGACGTGCAGGACTATCGGGCAACCTCTTTCTTCTTTGATTCTCAGAGCGGCACGGAAGGTCAGCCAGTCGTGGGCGTGAACGATATCAAACTCTTTTTCTTCTACCAACTTGGCCACGGCGTGTTCGTAAAGCCGTTGCTGTTCGTGAATATTCAGCCACCGCTCACTGCCATCGGCTAGAACGTACTTGTAGCTGTCGTAGGCGATGCCGGAGCGAATCACGGCGCTGATGTCCTGCGGCAAGGCCGCACTGACTTTCATAAAATCGATGTCGTGATCGGCCTCATAGGGCAGTACAAATTCAATATCAACCTTCTGATGCGAGAGTGCCTTACAGAGCTGGTAACACGCAGTTCCCAGCCCGCCGCTATTGTGAGGGGGCAACTCCCATCCCAGCATCAGTACTTTCATTGGTTTCTTTTTGTACCCCGGACCTTTTTAGTTTGCTGTTTTAAGTATAAATGCCATTACCTGTTAGCACAAGCGCAATACACAGCCTAATTGTGATGATTTGGCGCCTTAACTCTTTTGCCGGAAAATTGTTTCCGGGTAAAAGACCTGCCAGCTACTTGATATTAGCAAGCTCAATATCTACTGCGGGCGAAACTCCCCCAGCGGTGTTAACACCTTGCTCCGAGCCACAAGTCATTCGAATAATTTAACAGAAACTAGCGCAAAGGACAATTAAGTAGAGATGATAATTTTTTGGCAGGGGAGACAGGGATCGAACCTGCGACCTTCGGTTTTGGAGACCGATGCTACTACCAGCTGAGCTACTCCCCTACATTGTTGCTGAATTCACTATAGATCATTTTAAGTAATTTTCCGAGAGAAGCATCCAGATATCTTATGCTCACACAGCCTAGTGTAAAAGCTGTTCAGGTTCAGATACATCGAGGACGGTTCTAG
>PFOA01000056.1 GCA_002792275.1 Candidatus Saccharibacteria bacterium CG_4_10_14_0_2_um_filter_52_9
GGATTTTTCCGACTTTGTAACCAGAGATTTTGCCATATGGTATCTGTAATTTCATACTCCTCTTAGCTTACGCCAGGAGTTTTGCTGGGCAAGAGCCTTGTAATTATTCTGGCCCTCCTTGGCGGTATCGACTATTTCGTTTATCACGCCAATAAGAAAACCACCGACACCCTCAACACCGCTGGCAAAATCTCCCAAAGTTCACCGGCTAAAGCTAAAAAGAAAACCGTAGCAGCAGACCTAACGGTTAGTTGGACAGCCTATACTAGTATAGAGGGTAAATTCAGTCTAAAATACCCCGCAACCTGGGTCCAGCCCACGAATAAGGAACGCTGTGGCGACATTCTTACCCGCGCAATTTATCTCGGTCCTGACGCCAATTCTGTACTACAGTGCGGTACTGACGGTGGTTTTGGGCAGGTAGGAGTATCTTCAACGGTCGGCACCACAGCGACTAATGCCTACGATTTCAGTAGTGGCTACAAGGATGTGGTCAAAAAAAGCGTTACCCTTAATGGTGTGACCGGCCAACGTACTTCGGCGGAGGCCAGCGGCCAAACCCAGCTCTTGGGGGCAATGAGTGACAGCACCAAAGTCGTGGAATATCTATTCACCACCAATGGGAATACCTATATGGCGCACTACACCCAAACTCCGCCAGGCGAACAGCCCTCTCAAGACTTACTGTCTGATTTCGACCTCATGATCACGAAAACACTCCAGTTCAAATAGGCTTGCTACAATGGTTAGATGGCCAAGTTCAAATTAAAGGCGGATTTTAAGCCGACCGGCGACCAACCGACAGCGATTGCCCAATTGACCAAGGGTCTGCAGAACGGTTTGCACGACCAAACGCTACTGGGGGTAACTGGTTCGGGCAAGACTTTTACAATGGCCAATGTCATCCAGAATACGCAGAAGCCAACGCTGATTCTGAGCCACAACAAAACCCTGGCCGCCCAGCTGTATGGCGAGTTCAAGCATTTCTTCCCCGATAACGCTGTGCACTACTTCGTTAGCTACTTTGATTATTACCAACCCGAAGCCTACATTCCGCGCTCTGACACCTACATCGAGAAAGACAGCCAGATTAATGAAGAGATCGACCGACTGCGCCACGCCGCCACCGATGCTCTGCTGAGCCGCAAAGACGTCATCATCGTGGCCAGTGTCAGCTGTATTTACGGCATCGGCTCGGTAGATGACTATAACGGCCTGTCGATTGAGGTTAAGGTCGGCGAGCGGCGGGTACGTGACAAAATGCTGCGCCAGCTGACCGATATTCAATACCAGCGCAACGATATCGATTTTCACCGCGGCACCTTCCGGGTACGCGGCGATGTGGTCGACGTTTTTCCGGCCGGCGAGGAATGGGCCTATCGCATCGAGTTTTACGGTGACGAGATCGAGAAGATCACCAAACTCGACCCCTTAACAGGTGAAATCATGAGCAAACTCGACAGTTATAAGATCTTTCCCAGTAGCCACTACGTCACACCGCAGGATAAACTGAAAGTTGCCCTGGTAGAGATTGAAAAGGAACTGGCCGCCCGCCTGGCGCAGTTCAAAAAAGAGGGCAAACTGCTGGAGACCCAGCGGCTCGAACAACGTACCCGCTTTGATCTGGAAATGCTCGAAGAAACCGGTTTTGTGAAGGGGATTGAAAACTACTCGCGCTACCTTACCAATCGCGAGCCCGGCGAACAGCCGGCAACTCTAATGGATTACTTCCCTGATGACTTCCTGTTAATGGTCGATGAGTCACACATGTCCATACCGCAGGTGCGCGGCATGTACAACGGCGATCGTGCCCGCAAAGAAGTACTGGTAGAACACGGTTTCCGCATGCCCAGCGCCCTGGACAACCGGCCGTTGACCTTTACAGAGTTCGAGCGTCACATGAACCAAACCGTCTATGTCAGTGCTACGCCGGCCGAGTACGAACTGAGCCGTAGCCCTAAACCGGCTCAGCAGGTGATACGACCAACCGGCCTGCTGGATCCGCCAATCGAGGTTAGGCCAATCGAAGGTCAGATCGACGACCTGCTGGCCGAGATCCGCGATACCGTCGCCAAGCACCAACGCGTACTGGTGACCACGCTTACCAAGCGCATGAGCGAAGACCTGGCCGATTATCTCAAAGATCTGAACCTAAAGGTGGCCTATCTGCACAGCGACGTCGACACCCTGGATCGCACCGACATCCTGCGCGATCTGCGCCTGGGCGTCTACGACGTGCTGGTGGGCATAAACCTGTTGCGTGAAGGTCTCGACCTGCCGGAAGTCTCGCTGGTGGCCATCCTGGATGCCGACAAAGAGGGTTTCTTGCGCTCAGAACAAGCCCTAATCCAAACCGTCGGTCGCGCCGCTCGCCACGAAAAGGGCCACGTAATTATGTATGCCGACCGTATTACCAACAGCATGCAAAAAACCATCGACGAAACCACTCGCCGCCACAAAATCCAAGAGGCCTACAACAAAGAACATGGCATTACGCCTACCGGCATCAAACGGGCTGTCGAGAAGGGGATGCGCCCCGAACTTACCGAAGAAGCCCAGCGCGCCAAGCTCAATCTCAAGAAGATTCCCAAAGATGAGTACGGCGCCCTTATAAAAGACCTGACCTCACAAATGGATCTGGCCGCCGCCAACCTCCAATTCGAAACCGCCGCCGAACTCCGCGACCTGATCGAAGACATCAAAAAGAAACTCTAAGCCGCTACTGCGGCTGGCATAGTGACCGCCGTTGCGGACTGAAGAACAGTGGCGGTTTCCAGGCTCTCGACGGCTGTCCGCCTGACTTTGCGTGTGTAGGCAATAACAGGGGGACATATAGCGATATCAACATGGCCGACAGGAAAAATGGGACGCAGCCATTTAACGTTCGGTACGTCCTTGGTCCTGGCCCTTATTCCAAACTCAACCCCAGGTAGTCGAGGGACTACAATCCGCCTCTGAGGCTGTTGTCCTTCTGGTAACTCTAGCTCCAGGCCTTGAGGCGCCGGGATCAAATCGTCGTAAGTCGGAGAAATCAAGTGCAATGATATATGCGACGGCCACTCGGTGGCTATTCTCTCTCTATGCTCGGTCATCATATCGGAATCATGAAATAAATCGGCGGAATGCTCCGGATTACCAAGGAAGCGTTTCAGAATTTTCCCGGTAGGAGTTAATTTTTTGATTCCATCCTGTGCACCGGCCAAACAGATGACAGCATTGACTTTACCCGGGTTATCAAGGGTGAGTTCAGTAGCCATAAGGCCGCCAAGTGAGTGCCCGAAGAGAGTCACTGGCTCCTCCAGCCTTTCATACGTTGTTGTTAGCTGTTCCTGGAGTTGCCCATACATTTCGTCAAAGGGGCTTAAACCTTTATCGGGGATTGGCAGAAAACGTTCTTTTGCAGACAGTGGAGAATCCGCACCGCTCAGCATAGGTGCGTAATAACCCCATTGTGTTTTTATGCTCAGCAGGCCGCCAATGCCCACCACAGCAGCCATGTTACTTTCAGGCTGGGTTAGGCTGGGATCGCGCTCACTCATGTTTTAGTCTGTTAAAAATCTTACTTATCCTGATCATAGTCCTGTGCTTATGGTTTGTAAAGAGGATTTTTTGTCGTTAAATTAACAGGGTAAAAATGGCTATAAAGTGCAGGATGTCTGTTACAATTATGAGTAATTATGGCGGAGCTCACACAGGAAGATGTCTTAAAATTGGCGCAACTGGCGCGACTGGAATTGACCGATTCAGAGGTCGATGAGTTCCGTGCCGAGCTGTCGGAGATCCTGCAATATGTTGAACACCTGTCGTCGGTAGACGTTAGCGGTCTCGAGCCAACACACCAGTTAACCGGTCTGACCAACGTTACCCGCGAAGACGAAGTACGGGATTATGGCTATGCTGTAGCCGACTTATTAAAGAACGTGCCAGACGTAAAAGACAATCAGATCAAAGCTAAAAGGATGCTTGGATGAGCAGCTGGCTGCCGCTAGCTGATATTGCCGCCAAGGTTCAGGCCGGTGAGCTGAGGGCGGTTGATTTGGTCGAGCAGTCTCTTAAGTCAATCAACGACCAGAAAGATTATGATGCCATTATTGCCCTCACGGCCGAGCGGGCCCGGGCGCGCGCCAAAGACGTTGATGCCCGGGTGGCTAAGGGCGAAAAGATTGGTCGCCTGGCCGGCGTGCCGTTTATCGCCAAGGACAACTTCCTGGTGTTTGGTGCCGATACCACTGCCGCCAGCAACATCCTCAAGGGTTTCGAGGCTCCTTATCAGGCCACGGCTATCGCCAAGCTGGAGGCCGAGGGCGCCATCTGTGTCGCCAAAGCCAACCTGGACGCTTTTGCCCACGGCGCCAGCACCGAAAACAGCGACTTTTTTACCACCAAGAACGCCCATGATAAGACCCGTGTGCCCGGCGGCAGTTCCGGTGGTTCAGCCACGGCGGTAGCGCTGGACATGGCGGCCTTTGCCCTGGGTACCGACACCGGTGGCTCGATCCGCCAACCGGCCAGTTTCTCGGGTGTTGTTGGCTACAAGCCCACCTACGGCTTGGTATCGCGCAGTGGCGTGGTGGCCATGGCCAGCAGTACCGATGTCATCGGTCCGCTGACTCGCGGTGTTGCCGATGCCGCCCTGGTGATTGATGTCATGGCCGGCCGCGACGACCTGGATGGTACCACCATCGACCGCCAGAAAGATTACACCGATTTGGCAGACAGCCTCAAGGGCAAAAAAGTCGGTGTTATTAAAGAGTATATGAGCGAGGGCCTGAGTGCCGGT
>PFOA01000050.1 GCA_002792275.1 Candidatus Saccharibacteria bacterium CG_4_10_14_0_2_um_filter_52_9
AGAATGTCGCCCAGTTCGCTGAGCGCCTGGCGGGCTCTGGGGGTTAGCTCGGCGCAGTTGCCGGCCTGCTGTAAGGCATCAAATAATGTTAGCCCCTGCGCTTGCTGCCAGCCAAAAAATACTTGCAGACTACGGGTGCCAACACCGCGGGTCGGCACATTAACCACCCTCTCAAAGCTGACGCGGTCTTCGGGCTGGAAGATCAGGCGCAGGTAGGCCATGATGTCTTTGATTTCTTTGCGATCGTAAAAGCGCACGCCGCCTACTACCCGGTATGGTATGCCATAGTGCACAAAGGCTTCTTCTACGGAGCGGCTCTGGGCATTGGTGCGGTATAGCACGGCGTAATCGCGGTAGTGGCGCCGGCCGCCGTCGATGCCGTTGCGAACTCGCCGGATGATGGCCTCACTCTCGCCCCTTTCGTTAGAGACTTGTAGCATTTGTACCGGCAAGCCATCGCCGGCATCGGTCCACAAATGCTTATCGGAACGCTGGGCATTTTTGGTTATAACAGCGTGGGCGGCATCGAGAATGTTCTTGGTGCTGCGATAATTTTGTTCGAGTTTGATAATAGTGCAGTCCTTAAAATCTTTTTCAAACTTTAAGATGTTGCGAAAGTCGGCGCCGCGCCAGCTATAGATGCTCTGCCAGTCGTCGCCTACCACGGCAATATTCTTATGGGAGTTGGTTAATAAATTGACCAGCTGATACTGGGCGGCGTTGGTATCCTGATACTCGTCGATCATGATGTAGCGAAACTGATCCTGCCATTTTTTGCGGATGGCGGCATGGCTTTTGAGCATTTGCACGGTGCGGTTGATCAGGTCGTCAAAATCCAGTGCCGAGGCGTTTTTTAGCGCCTTTTCGTAAAGCGGGTAGACTTTGGCGGCGGCCTGCTGAGCCGGGCTGGACGCCGTGCCGGCATAATTAGTCGGTGACATCATCTCGTTTTTGGCACTGCTGATGAGTCCGGACAGCGCCCGGGCCGGAAAGGTTTTTTCGTCTATCATCAGCTGTTTGCTGACTTGCTTAACGGCGGCCTGGCGATCGGATTCGTCAAAGATTACAAAGCTACGCGGAATGCCGGCGGCCTCGCCGTCTTGCCTCAGCAAGCGCACACAGATGCCGTGAAAGGTGCCCATATAGGGCATAAAGCCGCGATTTTCGGCGTTCTGGCCAAGTAGCTGAGCCACCCGTTGGCGCATTTCTTTGGCCGCCTTGTTGGTAAAGGTCACCGCCAGAATGTTGAACGGCGTGGCTTTGCGGGTGGCGATAAGGTAGGCGATGCGATGGGTCAGAGTTTTGGTTTTGCCGGAGCCGGCGCCGGCCTGAATCAACAGCGGGCCTTCAGTGGTTTCAACTGCACGGCGCTGTTCCGGATTCAATCCCTCAAATAGTTGATCCAACACCTTACCATTCTAACAAAATCAGAGCCTTAAGACTGTTGTAAGTTAGATGGAGAAGAAATGGGTGAAAGGCTTGATACCGTCAATGTTGATAAGTCCGGCATCCAGGGCTATCTCAAACCAAGCCAGAGCCAGCACAACGCAAAGCACTATGCCAAGTACTATGAAACGTTTGGTGCGGCGTTGTTCAACGGCGTTAATTGGCAGGTTGTACTGCTTGCTATCGACCAGCTTTTGAATGCTTTGGCGCTGCTTATCTTGCTCGACATTGGCTTCGGCTTTTTCCTGGGTCGGTGTTTTGTTGTCGGCTGGCGGTTTTTCTTCGGTCGCGTCTTCACTTTCAGTCGCTTTTTCGGGTTCGGGCGCCAGTTCGGTTTTTTCGACTTGTTCCGGCTTTTCAAGTTCTGGTTCTTCGGCCGGAACTTCTGCAACCGGCTCAGGTTCAGGCTCAGGCTCAGATGGCTCGGGTTTTGGTTCAGGTTTAGACTTTGGCTCGGTTTTGGCTTTAGGTTCGTCTTTAAGTACTTCTAGTAGCGGTGCACTGAGCGGTTCAAGCTTCTCGACAGTCGGAACCGATGGTTCCGTGTTGTTTCCGTCGCTAACGGCGACCATCATGGGGTCTTTGACCATGGTGCGATTGGTGATAATGACCGGCTTGGATGTATCGGCCGGCAAAGATGTGTTGGGGTGCGCCACATCGGCAATCGGCTTGGCGGCGGACTTTTTTTCTTCAGCCATCGGATTCTTCCATGCTCTGGCGCTGGCGGTAGGCGGCCTCAACGATATCTGCGAACTTATGATAATTTAGGCTGGCGGCGCCGGGCAAGAGACCGTCTACCCCGTCTAGCCCCAGGATGTCGCCCACAAATTCGGCATCGACACTGGCACCATAAATAACCCGCATGTCCTCGGACGCCTGTTCGCCGTAGGCTTCTTTAAGCAGATGTCGTATCCATTTGATCATGGCGTGAATTTCGTCTGGCTTGGCCGGCTCACTGCCGCCGAAAGTGCTGATTGCCCAGACAGGTTCGTAGGCAATTACTACCTGCTCGGCTTCCTCGGGTGTCAGGTTGGATAGCGCCGTAGTTACCTGGTCGTGAACGACACGTTTGGCTTCGCCGGCCAGACGTTCGTGTTTGCTTTCGCCGACGCAAAGGATTGGTACGATTTCATTGCGGACAGCAGCCTGCACCTTGTCGCGGACAATCTCCAGAGTCTCGTGAAAATAAATCCGCCGTTCGGAATGGCCGATCAGGGCGTAGTGAACCAGGTCGCGCAACATAGTAAAGCTAACCTCACCGGTGAAAGCACCCTCGTCTCTATAATAAGCGTTCTGGGCGGCCAGGCGGAATTTGCGGCGATCAATTTGTTGGCTGACCGGCTGAAGCGTCAACATTGGCGGTGCCAGTACTATCTCAATGTCGCGATGGATTGGAATCTGGTCGTCGAGGCGCTTCACCAGCAAGCTGGCCTCGTGGGTATTGAGGTTCATCTTCCAGTTACCGACGATAAGAGTGCGTTTCATAGTGCTCATGGCTATTGTATCCTACTTTTTATCCCTCAGGGCTTCTATGCCCGGTAGTTTGTGGCCGGCCATCAGTTCCAGACTGGCGCCACCACCGGTAGAAACGTGGCCAAAATATGGTGCCAACTGTTTTGATTCTACATAACCCACCGTATCGCCGCCACCGACCAACGTGAAGGGTTTATGGCCAAAGTCACCGAGCAAGGCTTCCACGACGGTTTGCGTGCCGTGAGACGTGGGACCGACGGGTCCGTGCAGGCTGGCGGTTTCGGTGACGCCCATAGCACCGTTCCAGATGACCGTCTTGGCCTGCTGAACGGCACCAGCAATGAAGGCCGCGCTAAAGGGGCCGATATCCAGGATCATTTCGGCCGCTCTGATGGTGCTGGCTTTGGCCGGTACGCGGTGCGGATAATGCTCAACATCGCTGATCATGTGCGACTTCCACTCTACGATCCGGGTGGAAGCAGTTTTATCGATTTTTTCGGCTACCACGCCGTCATGCGGAACAAAGAATACAAACGGCCGTTTTTTGGCTTCGACCTCGGCCAGGCGCATGATTTTTTTGGCTATCGGTAGATCGGCTTTGTCGTAAAGGCTATCGCCGACGTTAATGTCCTGGGCGACCAGGAACGGATTGGCCAGCGCACCACCGATGGCTACAAAATCGGCAATCTCTATAAAACGCTCCAGAATTTCGATTTTGTCACTGACTTTGGCACCGCCGACAATCGCCATTAAGGGCCGCTGAGGTTTTTCCATCACACCGGTTATGGCCCTAACTTCTTTTTCGAGCAACAGGCCGGCTACAGCCGGCAGATGTTTAGTGATGGCATCTGTGCTGGCGTCAGCCCGATGAACCACTCCGAAACCGTCCTGCACGAAGATTTCGGCTAGGCTGGCTAGCTCTTTGGTAAAGCCGGCATCATTGGCCTTTTCTTCGGGGTGAAAGCGCAGGTTTTCCAGCAATAATACCTCGCCTTTTTTGAGACCGGCGACGGCTTTTTTGGCTGTTTCACCTACGCAGTCCGGCGCAAAAGCTACCCGACGATCCAGTAATTGTTGCAGGCGTTTGGCTACCGGGAACAGACTGTTAGCCGAGTCGTTCGGTCCGTCGGGCCTCCCCAGGTGTGAACAGATAATGACTTTGGCACTTTGATCCAGCAGGTATTCCAGCGTCGGCAATGATTGCTTGATGCGGTAATCGTCGGTGATCTTACCGTCTTCCAGCGGCACGTTGTAGTCGGCGCGCAGTAGTACTGTCTTACCTTTCAGATCAATATCACGAACTGTCTGCTTGCTGAACATTCCACCCCTTAGGTAACACTTATGCTTTAGTATATAACGCCGAGTGGTAAATTCGAAACGGCGAACCTGTGGTATATCTAACTGCGTCCTCCATGGTGTGCAGCCACAATGAAGCCACGGTCGCAAGACTCGTATGTTTACTGTTACGGCAGTGAATTTTCATTACAATAAACTTCCCACGAGCTTACGCTCGGGGAATTGCGGTGGAAGGATTAAAACCGCCAAACAGGCGCTGAACGTCTTTCGCCACGACGTAAAGAACCTGTTCCGGGTAGCCATTAACGGCTAACCCCAGACAATCCAGTCTAAAAGAGCCGGCTAGAGCCGGCTCTTTTATTTATCACGTATTGTAAAATCCAAGGCTCTAGCCCAGCAAAACCAGCTAAGCTAGCTCCTTTCCTTGTTGTTTAATGTATCTGCTGAGTAGCTTCTTGTGTCCAGTACCCCCTAAACTAGACACGTATACTTGTTAGTAAATTAGGAGGTTTTTATGGA
>PFOA01000053.1 GCA_002792275.1 Candidatus Saccharibacteria bacterium CG_4_10_14_0_2_um_filter_52_9
CAAGGAAAGGAGCTAGCTTAGCTGGTTTTGCTGGGCTAGAGCCTAATTATATTCTTGTAAAATAACAATATATTTGTTAAACTGACTATATGGCAACAATAAGTATATCGCTAGACGACAAGTTAAAGACAGAGATTGGCAGGCTGGCCAAGGAAGATGGCGTCTCCAAAAGTGTCGTAATCCGCCGCCTTCTCGAACAGGCAGCCTGGGAGAGAACCTGGAAAGATATGTCTGCTCAGGTTCGTCAAAAACTTGACGGGCTAAACTTAAGCAGTGTAGATGACATCGAAAAATATCTGGGATGAAGCCGGTTCGTATAGTTCTGGACACCAACGTTTATGTAGCAGCTGCCTTAAACCCGCAGAGCATAATTTATAAGATTGTTGCAGACTCGGCAGCCCAAAACCTAGCTAACTACTTTACCTCTCCGCAGATCCTGCTGGAGTTGCAGGATAAACTGGAAAATAAGTTCCGATTCCCCAGAGAGCATGTGGTGCGCTGGATAAGCCGTTTGGAGCGAGCCGTGACAGTAATCCGGCCGCAACAAACAATAGATTTGATCAAGCGCGACCCTGACGATAATAAAATTCTGGAGTGTGCCCTTGAGGCGCAGGCTGACCTAATCATATCAGCCGATAAAGACTTGTTGGCACTAAAAGAGTTTGAGGGTGCAAAAATCATCCACCCTGGCAGTGTTAAATACCTCTTCCCTCGGTTAAAAATCTAGCTTAGGCAGATAATTTGGTGCGGCCTTTGGTGCGGCGGCGCTTTAGAACGTTGCGGCCGGCCCTGGTGGCCATGCGCTTCATAAAGCCGTGCTCGCGGGCGCGGGAACGTTTTTTCGGTTGATAAGTTCGCTTGGGCATTACCTATAACTATAACATGTGCCCGGTTTCTTTGTGGTTTTAACAATGATTATTCACTGCTGGGGCGCGTTTATCCACTCATCGACGACTTTTGTCCACAGTCTTAACAGATACGAAACCGGCCTGTGTACAAACATACCCCCGTTGCCCGATTTTGGGCTGGCTTATCTCAGGCTGGCTCAAAAAGGTGTGGAAAACTTGTGGGCTGTCGCGTATAGTACGTCCTACTAGAGAGGACAATTGTGCAGCAGGACAAAGTTTGGCAAGCCATCTTAGGGGAGATTGAGGTTACGCTTACGCGGGCCATTTTTCATACATACTTTAGCAATACTTCTTTGGTTAAGCAGGCTGATGGCCTGGTTGTGGTCGGTGTCGGCAATATTTTTATCAAAAATCACATCGAAAAAAACTATGGTGACCTGATTATCAAAACCCTTCAAAAACAAGGTGTAAAGGTTGATAGGGTGGAGTACACAACTGTTGTTGTTCCCCAAAAGCGCGAACAACCAAAATCCGCTCCCGACGGCCAATTGTCCGCAGTGCCGGCCACCCAGACAATGCCGGCCGGTGGCCTGGTTAGCACCGGTAGTAACAACCTGCGCCAGGGTCTTAACGACCGCTACACCCTCGACAATTTTGTGGTTGGCGACGGCAACGACGTGGCCTTTGCCGCCTGCCAGGCCGTTACCCAGCACCCCGGCGCCAAATATAATCCGTTGTACCTGTACGGCGGTGTCGGTATTGGCAAAACCCACCTGATTCAGGCTGTCGGCAATGCCCTGCAGGCCCGCAACCCCCAGGCTAAGGTTCTTTATATTGCCACCGAGCAGTTCGTGCGTGAGTTTGTGCAAGCCTTGCGCGGTCGCACGGCCGCCACTTTCGCCAATAAATATCGCTCGGCTGATGTATTGATTGTGGACGACGTTCAGTTCCTGGCCAACAAAGACAAGATCCAAGAAGAATTCTTTCACACCTTCAACACCCTGCACCAGGCCAATAAACAGATTATTATGAGTAGTGACAAACAGCCACGCGATATCGCCGGCCTGGAAGACCGCCTGCGTTCGCGCTTTTCCGGTGGCATGAGCATCGATATGCAAGTACCGGACTTTGAAACCCGCTGTGCTATCATCCAAACCAAGGCCGAGGTCCACCAAAGTGAGCTGGATCCCGAGGTTGTGGAGTACCTGGCTACCAACGGCCAGGTCAACATCCGCGAGCTGGAGGGCGCCCTGAACCAATTATTGGCCTGGTGTGACGTTCGCGGCCTGGTACCAACGGTGGCCATTGCCGCCAGCCTGTTGCAGGTCAACAAAAGCCGCCCCAAACACCTTAGTGCCAAACAAATTATTGAACGCACCGCCCGCCATTTTCGGATCCCCATGGAGGATATTGTCGGCTCCAAGCGCGATAAAGACATTGTGGTGCCGCGCCAGGTGGCGATGTATATGTTGCACGAGGAGCTCCGCCTCAGTTACCCCAAAATTGCCCGCGAGTTGGGCCGCAAAGATCATACTACCGCCATGCACTCCGTTCGTAAAATCGCCCGGGAGTCACAAATCGACTCCAGCTTGCGTAGTGCTATCACCGAAATCAAGGAGCATCTTTATGTGTAATGTTGTGTGGCTATGTGGAGTCTTTGTGGACAAAGCCCGGACGACCTGTGCAATAGTCGTGGGCTTGTGCCCAGCAGTGGTTTTGACAACGCTTAGCTTGTTGATAAATAGCCGGTTTTATACACTCTCATCCCGACAGTTATCCACGGCGTTTTTCAGATTTTCTTCTCTGTTGGGGGGGCGCTTATACCAACTTTCCACATCACCAATAACAAATACAAATTGTATAAATTTTACTTTATCTAATCGCAATAGGAGGCTCATATGAAACTTCAAGTAACTCAAGAGAATTTAAACAAGGCTTTAGGTTCAGTAGCCCGGGTAGCTAACAGCCGCGGCACCCTGCCCATCCTGGCTAACGTACTTATAAAAACCAGCAATAATCGTTTGAGCATTGCCGCTACCAACCTGGATATTGCCATCACCCACTACATTGGCGCCAAAGTCAGTCAAGAGGGATCGATTACTGTGCCGGCTCGCTTAATGCAGGATTTTGTGAGTAGTTTACCAGAGGGAATCATTGAACTCGATCTGCAGGAAACCAAACTTCACGTTACCACCGATCAGTACAAATCGGTGGTAAATGGCATTGTGGCCGATGATTTCCCGGTTATGCCGGCTATTTCTGGCGGCAAGAGCTGGAAGGTTGGCGGCAGTTTATTCAAAAAAGCTCTTCAGCAGGTGGTTTTTGCGGCCTCTTCCGACGAGACCCGCCCGGTGTTGACCGGTGTTCTACTACAAACCCTGGCCGGCAAATTGTACATGGCCGCCACCGACAGCTACCGTCTGGCCGAAAAGCAGCTCGGCGCCAACAAAGAAGAGGTTTTGTTGCTGATCCCGGCTTCCGCCCTGCATGATTTATTGCGCATCCTGGGCGATGCCGACGACGAAGTCACTATCACCCACGACGACCAGCAAGTTCTGTTCCAGGTTGGCGATGCCGAACTGGTTGCCCGGTTAGTCGACGGTAAATACCCTGACTACAAAAAACTGATCCCCGAAAACTTTGCCACTAAAGCCACGTTGCAGCGGGCCGACCTGATCAATGTCACCAAAGTTTCCAGCCTGTTTGCCCGCGAGAGCGCCGGCAGTGTCACCATTGAGGTCGACGAAGCCGCCAAACAGCTCAGTATCCGTTCTGTGGCCTCGCAACTCGGCGAAAACACTGCCACCGCCCCGGCAAAAGTTAAGGGCAGCGGCAGTATTACCCTTAACGCGCGCTATCTATTAGATGCCCTGGGTGCTCTGTCTGGCGACGAGGTAATGTTCGGCTTCAACGGCAAACTGGAACCAACCTTACTGAACGACCCGGCTCAACCCGACTACCAGCACATCATCATGCCCCTGAAGAGCTAAACCCCAGCTATAGCCTACCGTCGATAAGCCGCAGACCCGGGTAGTTAATTTTGAGTATTTCCGAGTCGTTGGTTATAAAGGGAATTTTTTCGGAAATTGCCTGAGCTACTAGCAGTAAATCAAAAGGGTCAGCATGAAGACTCGATTCCAATCTGGGGAAACTTGATATATGTTGTGCCTCAACATTCAACACAGCGGCGTTTTTACTCAGCAAATCATTTAATATCTCGTCGGTCTCCGGCGCGGTCAGTTTACCCTTGCGCTTTTTAACGGCTATCTCGATCAGCGAAGCTACCGATACGGTAACCGGCTGGGTTTTTAAAATCATTAAAGCGCGGTCTCCTAAGCGACCTGGGTCGCTATTGTTTAGCATCCAGATCAATATATGAGTGTCAATCAACATCGTCAGGGAAAATTTTACTGTTTTCGAAGTCCTGATTAACTAGGCGGGTAGCTTCATCCCACTCTTTGTCGCTAAACTTGAACTGCCCAGCCATACTACCCCACAGGCTGCCCGGCTTGGCTTTGGCGGCGGCGGTTAGCACGACCTCGGTTTCACCCCAGGCTCCAATATATACCGGCTTGCCAGCCTTGGCCTGCTTAATGTATTTGCTGAGATTGGCCTTGGCCTCATGAATTGGGATTGCTTTCATAGCTTCAATATAGCAAAAAAATCAGACTAAGTCAACTTAGATAACTTGTTAGTGTTATACAATAGTAAGATGATTACCGACCTAAGACTGCAGAATTTCCGATCTTACAAAGACTCGTCTTTCGAACTTAGCCCCGGCGTCAATATTATTGTCGGGCCTAACGCCAGTGGCAAAACCAATCTGTTGGAG
>PFOA01000066.1:0-3825 GCA_002792275.1 Candidatus Saccharibacteria bacterium CG_4_10_14_0_2_um_filter_52_9
TAACTTTAGGTTCACCGGTACGGCGACGGCCGCCAGAACGATTACCTTGCCAGACGCGACCGGCACGCTTTGTTTGAGTATCGGAAACTGCGCTGGCTCTGGCGGCGGCATCACCGGTAGCGGCACCAGCGGCAGTATTGCCAAATTCAACGGCACCGGTAGCATCACAAACTCCAGCCTGACCGAATCCGGTACAACGCTCACCTACGCCGGTAACGCTGTTATCAACGCCGGTAGCGGCTTTACAGGCAACCTGATAGACCTGAAGCTGAACGGCGTCAGCAAGTTTAGCGTTGATCAAACCGGTGCCGTAACCGGCACCAGCTTCAGCGGCACCGGCACTGGGCTGACCGCCTTAAACGGTAGTAATATTACCAGCGGCACCGTGGCTGACGGGCGTCTGAGCACGAACGTTACCTTGGCCGGAAACACTTTCAACGGTGTTTCCCAACTGGTACAGACTACCGGGGCAGGTGCCTTGCCGGCCTTGAGCGGCGTGAACCTGACCAGCCTGAACGGCTCCAACATCGCCAGCGGTACGGTTGCCGATGCTCGCTTGAGTTCTAATGTTGCCTTGCTAAACGGCACAAATAGCTTTACCGGAACTTCAAACTCCTTCAGCAATACCCTGAATGCCAGTGGTGGCATCACAGTTGGCGTGGCCGGCTCAGTGGTCGGCAGTGTTAGCCTGGCCAACGCCACCAGCAGCCGGCTGATAATTCTGCAGGGGCTGAACCCCAGCGGGGTAGGCAATGCCACGGTTCAGATACCGATGACTGCCGGTGGCAGTACGGACATAGTCTGTTTGGCAACGCTGAGCAACTGTAGCGGCGTAAACGGCGGCAGCGGCAATACCGCCTACATCTTTAACCAAACAAGCCAGCAAGCCAGCTCGAACTTTAACATCTCCGGGGCTGGTGTTATCGGGACCACCCTGACCGTCAGCGGCCTGAGCAGCGCCGGCATAGTCCATAGCAGCGCCGCCGGCTTGTTAAGCACCTCGGCCATAGTCAACGCTGATCTACAGAGCGGTAGCTTCGGTAGCATTACTGGCGTTGGTACGCTGACAGGTGGCCTCAACATCGCTACCGGCCAAACGTATAAGATTAACAGCATCGACATCAACACGTCCGGCACGCTCAGCAATGTGGCTTATCTGAGCCAAGCCAACAATTTCACCGCTGCCAATACCTTTAGCGCTGCCGGTACGGCGTTGACAGTCACCAACAATGCCCTCGTCAGCGGCGCCCTAACGGTAAGCGGCGCCATCAACGCCAACGGCGGCACGGTAACCGGTACCGGCGTACTGGCTGTTTCCTCGGGCGGTACGAGCGGCCTGACGCTGACCGCGGCCAGTGGTATCCTGCAGCTAGGCGGCAGCACCGCAACCATACAGCGCGTAGGAAGCCTACTGACTTTGGAGGTAGTCAGCGCCAGCGCTTCTACACTGAGCATAATCAACTCCGGTGGCGGGGTGGCAAGCCTGGCGGTACAGGGCTCAGTGTCTACTGGTGGCACCGCAAGACTGAGCTCCGCAGGCTTATTGCAAAATGTTAGTCTGGGAGCTAACACGGGGGCTATTGTGGCGAGCAGTACTGGTGCTCTGAGCAATGCCAATGGCGCAACGGCCAGCCAGTGTTTGCTGAGTAACGGCGTAGCCACGGCACCAAGCTTCCAGTCTTGCCCGACAGCTCTCGGCGCCTGGAGCACTACCGGTAATGCCGGCACCACTGTCGGCACAAACTTTGTAGGCACCACCGATAACCAGGCTCTGCTAATCCAGTCTCAGAGCACAACAGCGCATCCGAGCTCCATACAGATTAACCCTTCCGGTGCTGACTCCATTGGCGCAATCACTATTGCCGGCAATGGCCCGCTGGGCAGTAGTGGCGGCGGCACCGACTGGCTTGTTGTACAGGATGCTTCGGCCACCCCGAACCAGTACTTCGGTATAAGTGGCTCGGGCGCCAACGCCCGTGTTCGGGCCTATCTACAGCCGGGAGCCAACATCGGTGCTAGCAGTGCAGTTTGCGCCACGGCCAGCTCCGGCCTGGTCTATCTGGGCGGTTGTAACGGTGGCGGTGCCGGCGTCACTTCCGTTAACACCGGCACCGGCGCGATCACCATTCAAGGCACGGCCAGCCAGATCAGCGTTAGCGGCACCACAACAATCACATTGGCTGGTGCCGGCACAACGCTGAGCGCTTGTAGCGCCGGTACCGTCCTCTCGGGTTCGCTATCTGGTGGTATCCTAGGCAGCGCCTCTTGTGTAGCTAACGGCGCCGATCTGCAGGGCGCTTACAACACCGGCAACACCATCACCACCACCAATGCCCGCAACATTGCGTTCACCTTGGCAGACACAGCCACCGATAGTAACTTCATAACCAACGTCGCATCCGGCTCAACCAGCAAATTCGCGGTCCAATACAACGGCGCCGACACCTTCTCTATCAGTAACGCTACCGGTTCCCAGGGGGCAGCCCTATTTAAAAACAGCACTAACTCCACCACCGCCTTCCAGATCCAAAATGCCAGCTCACAAAATATTTTCCAAGTTGATACCTCAACCAATAACATAAATGTCTTGGGCAACCTAACGAACTCAGCGCTGTCAGGTTCGGGTGACATCGGTACCTGGGGTACAACCACCGCCATGAGCAATGGCCAAGGCGGAGGATTTGGTATGGTAACCAGCTATAATGGCTACGTCTACAGAATTGGCGGCTACGACACCACACTAAACGGTGTCCAATCAAATATTTCCTACGCCAAGATAAACGTCGATGGCACCGTAGGAGCTTGGACTACCAACGCCAACTCACTAGCAGCAGCTCGTACCAATGCCAGTGCAGTAGCTCTCAATGGCTATATCTACGTAATAGGCGGTAGCGCCAACCTAGATACTCCTACAGCTACCAACACTGTCTACTACTCTCGAATTAATGCCGATGGTAGCTTGGGCACCTGGGGAACCACAACCACCACTAACCTACCTAACCGCTACGAACACCAATCGATTGCCTATAACGGCTATATCTACGTAGTTGGTGGTGCGGCTACCGGCAGTAGCCGCGTAGATGGCACGAATGGTACGGCCACCTCCTACTACGCCAAACAAAATCCCGACGGTACGCTAAGTGCCTGGACCGCCGGTACTTCCATGGGAGCCAACAAGACGAACTTCTCGCTACTCCAAGCTAATGGCTACATGTATGCTATTGGCGGCCTAGCCGCCACCGGAACAACCGGAACAACCGCCGTCTACAAGGCTAAGATAAATACGGATGGAACACTGGCAGCATGGTCGGCCGACACCGCTACCACTACCCAGATCCGCTACGCCCAAGCCGGCGTAGCAGCTGATGGCTACCTCTATCAGATTGGTGGCCAGAATACCGGCACAGCTTTAAGCACGACTTCCTACGCCAGAGTAAACACCGACGGAACCCTAGGCACTTGGTACACCAGCACCAAAAACCTGCCAAGTAGTGTACTGCGCCAAGGAACCGGAGCAATAGCTACCAATGGCAACATTAACTTTATCTCTGGATATGATAACACCGGCACCACCGTAAACACCAACTACTATGTGGCACTCAGCCGTTTGAAAGTCGCTGCATCCCTAGACTTAGTAGGCTACAGCGGTAGTGGCTTGGGTGATGCTTCTGCTGGCGGTGAGCTTACGGCCGGGAATACTATCATAGCTGGAGCCCTAAATGTGCAAGGTGATAGTAACTTTAACTCAAGTATAAACGCTTACGGTAACTTAAGCGTCGCTGGCGCGGTGGCCTTCCGCAACGCCACCAACTCCACCACTGCCTT
>PFOA01000066.1:3903-4177 GCA_002792275.1 Candidatus Saccharibacteria bacterium CG_4_10_14_0_2_um_filter_52_9
ACCAAGCTATGATTTGAGTTTTGGTGCTGGTGCTAACAGAACCATTGGTATAGAAACGCAAGCCACTAATGTTGCAGGAGATACATTGACTATTCAGGCTGGAGCAGGTGGTAGTGGTGCCACTGGCGTAAACGGTGGCGATTTATTATTAAGTGCAGGTAATGCTGCTGGTACTAGCGGTAGTGGGTATGGCGGTGATGTTTGGATTGAAGCCGGTAATGGTATTAACGGTGGAGGATATGGCTACGTACGCATTGCCACCAATTCGGGGTGG
>PFOA01000066.1:4338-4604 GCA_002792275.1 Candidatus Saccharibacteria bacterium CG_4_10_14_0_2_um_filter_52_9
AAGTTTGGGCACAACCGCCGCGTCAGCCATAACTATTGGACGAACTGGTATTACTACCACTAACAGCGGCGCCTTAACAGTAAGCCAACTCCTCACTGGCAACCTAGGTGCTACCATCTCTGGCGCTATCACCTCCATCAACGCCTCCAGTAACTATGCCACCAACATCAATACTGGCACAAGCACGGGACTGGTTACTATAGGTGGCGGTTCTGGTACCTTCTCACTACAGACTACAAACATAGATATATCTAGTGCTGGAGCGA
>PFOA01000010.1 GCA_002792275.1 Candidatus Saccharibacteria bacterium CG_4_10_14_0_2_um_filter_52_9
ACCTGACGAACTAGCTGACCAATACCTGGGCGAACAGCACATGATGCAGCTGGCTACGTTGGCCGGCGACCAGCCCTGGTGTTGCACGGTTTATTACGTTCATGATAAAGATCGCAATCTATACTGGGCCAGCCTGCCCTCCCGCCGCCACAGCCAGGAGATAGCTCAGCATAATAAAGTGGCCTCGGCCATCGCCGTCAAATTTACCAAAGGCGAAAAGGTGATTGGCATTCAGGTCAGCGGAACGGCGGAGCAACTCGAGCCGTCAGAAACTATACGGCCTGTGGCTGAGCAATACGCCGAGAAGTTCGGGCGTGATGAGCAGTGGATTAATGATTTTGTAGCCGGCAGAACGGAACACCGGTTATATAAACTATCGCCTGGGTCAATCGATCTGTTTGACGAGGTTAATTTTCCGAATGGCGAGCGTCAAAAGGTTCTTTAGGCCGTCCCCTGTGCCAGACATGTATAATAAAGCCCTATGAATGTGACTGTTGTAGGCACGGGCTATGTAGGCCTTGTTACCGGCTGTTGCCTGGCAGAGGCCGGACATCAGGTGGTTTGCGTTGATAACAATCAGCAGAAAGTTGCCGACCTCAAAAAAGGGCTGGTGCCGATTTTTGAGCCCGGGCTTGAAGAGGTCATGCAGAGCAACATCAAACAGGCTCAGTTATTTTTTACCACCGATCTGGCTGAGGGCGTAAAAGATGCAGAAGCGATCTTTTTGGCTCTGCCCACGCCTCCTCAGGAAGACGGTTCAGCCGATTTGTCTGCCGTGCTGGCCGTAGCCAAACAGTTGAGTGATTGCCTGCCGGCACACTACTGCGTCGTCATTGATAAGAGCACCGTGCCGGTTGGCACTGCCGGGGCGGTTCGCCAAGCAATTGCCAACAAGGCCACTACTGAATTCGACGTCGTTTCTAATCCGGAATTCCTGCGCGAAGGTTTTGCCGTTAAGGATTTCATGGAGCCGGAGCGGGTTGTGGTGGGAGTAACCAGCGATAAGGCCGAGATGGTAATGCGCAAACTGTATGCTTCTTTTGTAAATGAGGGTCGCCCGCTCTATATAACCGACCCGGCCACTGCGGAACTAACCAAGTATGCCGCCAACACCTTTCTGGTTACCAAAATCAGCTTTATGAACGAGATCGCTCAGCTCTGCGAGCGCATGGGCGCCGACGTGGAAGTACTGCGTCAGGCCATTGGTGCCGATAGTCGAATCGGCCACAAATTCCTCTACCCCGGAATCGGCAGCGGCGGCAGTTGTTTCCCCAAAGACGTCCGCGCCCTCAAACACATGTCCCAGGAACATAATTACGACTTTAAACTAATTCAAGCCGCCATGAGCGTTAACGAAAATCAGCCCCTGGTGCTAACTGAAAAGATTAACCAGCACTTTAAAGACGACGTTAAGGGCAAGACGTTTGCCCTGTGGGGCTTGGCGTTCAAGCCCAATACAGATGACATCCGCGATGCCCCGGCTCTAGTAATTATTGAAGAGCTCTTAAAGGCCGGGGCCAGCGTTACGGCCTACGATCCCGAAGCTGGCGAGCATGTCCGCCAGCGCTATGCGGATAATCCTAAGTTGACAATTGTCAGTGATAAATACGAAGCGCTAAAAGGCGCCTCTGCGCTATTGATAGCCACCGAGTGGCAGGAATTCCGTGACAGCGACCCCCGGCAAATTGCCGACGGACTCAACCAGCCGCTGATATTTGACGGCCGCAATATTTTCAAAACCGACGATGTGCAGGCCGCCGGCTTCACCTACTACAGCATCGGCCGCAAGCCCGTAGTACAATGACAGCTACGCGCCCGTAGCTCAGCTGGATAGAGCGTTGGTTTCCGGTACCAAAGGCCAGAGGTTCGAATCCTCTCGGGCGCACCATGTGATATTATTATTTTACTAACAAATTAATTTCTGGGGTGGCGTGAAATTCGCCAATCGGACGTATAGCCGTCGACCGCTGGGTGAAATCAACGGATGACCATGTGAAACTCATGGGCCGACCGTATAGTCGGGACCTGCTTTTACAAGTGGGTACTGCGTCAGCAGTAGAAAAGGAACCAAATGAAATATATTAAATATGGCTCGGCCGCGGTGGTCGTGGCCGCTCTGCTATGGAGCGTTGACGGTCTGCTGCGAATTCACCTGCAGCTTAGTTTGACGGCATCGGTGATAGTGTTTTGGGAACACCTGTTCGGGGCTATTTTACTGGCGCCGATCGCACTCTATTCGTTCAAGGCCTTCAAACAACTGACACGTCGTCAGTGGCTGGCAATTACTGGGGTATCTTTCTTGTCCGGTGCCGTAGGTACGATTCTGTACACCGCCGCACTGGGGCGAACGCAGTTCATCCCGTTCTCAGTGGTGGTTTTACTCCAGCAGTTGAACCCGATCTTTGCAATTGTAACCGCCGCCCTATTACTGCGCGAACCGCTGACCAAACGCTTTGTTGGTCTGACTGCGATAGCGCTGGTGGCGGCCTACTTCTTGTGGCTACCGGGCGGCATGGTTAACTTTTCGACCGGCGACGGCACATTTATGGGCGGCCTGATGGCACTGGGCGCCGCCGCGGCCTGGGGCACCTCCACAGCCTTTTCTAAATATGCGCTGAAAGGCACGTCAACACTTCATGTCACGGCACTGCGGTTTAGTATTACGCCGTTTTTTGCCCTGTTGTTTGTTGGTGCTTCCGGCAGTCTGCCGGTCTTGGGGTCGCTGACTTTTGACCAGTTCAAATACCTGGCGGCGATCACCTTCTCCACCGGCCTGGTAGCACTGATAATTTACTACTGGGGACTAAAGCGCGTACTGGCCTCCCGTGCCGCCGTGCTGGAACTGGCCTGGCCGGCTTCGGCGGTGGCGATTGGCTGGATTTGGCAACACAAGGGTCTGACGCTGATCCAGGCAATTGCCGGTATTGTGCTAACCGGCACCATTTACCTCATTGCCAAGGATACCAGGACAGTTACCGATAAGACCAAAAAGACCGCTACTTCTTCTTGAGTTTGGGCGGTGGTTTGGGTAAGGCAGTATGTTCTGCCATATCGTGAAGATTCTGGAGCATTTGTTCGAGTGTCACTTAGATGAATTGTCCTTTTTGTTTTACAATATTGGACACCAAGAGCATAAGCTTCAGGATCGGCAAGGTCTGTAAGATTTTTTACACTCTATCTGTTAGGCATCGGGGGGCGGTAACAGCTTAGCACCACCGTTGTACCGGGCATGGAGTAGAGCTTGCTGCATGGTTTTGATTACCATTTCGACCTGTTGATAGCTCATGCCAATCCGGGCAACAGGTGCCGACTGGGTGCCGTTGACTGTCTGATTAAAGTTGAGGGTTACGCCAGCCGGGTTAACCACTACGTCAAGCTCATCGCTATAAATGGTGCGCATATCCACCGCCAGCAAAAGCACGGCCTGTTTGCCGCCAGTACCGGCATCGTTGATACGGATTTCGTGCGGCATGTCGCTGTCGTACTCTGCCAGTTCCCACATCTGCACTGCCTCGCGGTCTTTAACTCCGAAATGGCTGATAAGCAATAGCAAGATGTCTTCGGCGGGTCGTTCCAGGCCGACTTCTATACGCTCCAGCTGTTCTTGATCGATCTCTACCGCACCAGAAACCTCAGCCAGACTTTGGCGTGATTGCTCGCGGACGTACCTTAGATGATCGCCTAGGCTGTTATATGGTTTTTCCCTCTCATTCATACCCTCCATAATAATCCCATGCCGCAGCTGAGTGCAAGCGTAAGCACCTGTATAATAGGGGTATGAACATCTCTGAGCATGTCAGCCTGGCAGCCTATTCCACGATGGGGCTGGGTGGAGTAGCCGACTACCTTACAGAAGTGACTAGCCGCCAAGAAGTGTCTGAGGCGGTCGCTTGGGCACACGACAAACAGGTTCCGATGATTATGATTGGTGGCGGCAGTAATATTATCTGGGGTGATGCCGGCTTTAGCGGCCTGGTGGTTATTAATAAGATTCCCGGCTATGAAGAGATTGATGATAATGACCGGGTTTCCCTGAAAATAGGTGCCGGCGAGCGCTGGGACAACGTGGTTGAGCGCAGTGTAAAAGCCGGCTTGACCGGCATAGAAGCCCTGAGCCTGATCCCCGGCACAGCCGGCGGCACACCAATCCAAAATGTTGGCGCTTACGGCCAAGAGATTTCTCAAACCTTGGTTTTGGTTGAAGCTTTTGACCGCCAAGCCGGTGATTTTGTAACCCTGGCCGCTACGGACTGCGGCTTCGATTACCGCACCAGCCGCTTTAAAACAACCGACCGCGGGCGTTTTTACATTACCAGCCTGACTCTCAGCTTGTCCAAAGGCAATCCCGAACCACCGTTTTACGGAGCTGTAGAAGCCTATTCTAAGGAGCACGGCGTCACTGAATATACGTCGGCAACATTACGCGGCGCCGTGATTGCTATCCGCACCGCCAAACTGCCCGACCCGGCCGTAGTTCACAATACGGGCTCGTTTTTCGCTAACCCGATTGTCGAGGCCTCCCAGTTCCAGGATTTATCGGCACAACAGAACGATCTGCCAAACTGGCCCACCAAGGACGAAAAATTCAAACTATCAGCCGCTTGGCTCATCGAGCAAGCCGGCTTCAAAGATTACCACGATAAAGAAACCGGAATGGCCACCTGGCCGCGCCAGTCGTTAGTACTTATCAATGAACATGCTAAGTCCACTGCCGACTTGCTGACGTTTAAGAAGAAGATTGTTGACGCCGTTCAGGCCAAGTTCGACATCACCCTCCAGCAAGAGCCAGAACTGCTTTAAATACTGCGGCGTTACTGGTCGCTGGGGAGCGGGTATTGGAGGGCGAACTTTTTGACTTCTTCGTGGAGGGCTTTGAGTTTGGCTTCATCTTCGCGGTTGTCGATGGCTTGTTTCATCCAGGCGGCAATTGTCGGCATGTCTTTCTCTTTGAGGCCGCGAGTGGTGAGAGCCGGTGTGCCCAGGCGGATGCCGCTTGGCTTAAAGGGCGGCAACGTGTCATCGGGTACGGAGTTCTTGTTGAGGGTTAGGCCGATTTTATCCAGGGCTTCTTCTACAACTTTGCCGTCCAGGCCAAAGCTCTTGTGGACGTCGGCCAGGATCAGGTGATTGCTGGTGCCGCCAGTGACCAGCGAGAAGCCCTCTTTGATCATGGCGTCGGCCAGCGCACTGGCATTAAGGACGATCTGCTTGGTGTAGGTCTTGAATTCGGGTTTGAGGGCTTCGCCGAAGGCTACGGCCTTGGCGGCGATAATGTGCTCGTGCGGACCGCCTTGGGTGCCGGGGAAGATGGCGCGATCGATCAGAGTCGGGATGTTTTCCAGTGTCTTCTCCGGAGCCCTCAGCGGCGTACTGACGGTGCCACGGCTCAGGATCAGGCCGCCGCGCGGACCGCGCAGGGTTTTATGCGTGGTGGTGGTAATGACATGAAAGCCGTAATCGAACGGGTTCTTGGCAACGCCGCCGACTATCAGTCCGGCAATGTGCGCCATGTCGGCCATCAGTAGGGCACCGACTTCGTTGCCGATTTCGGCGAATTTAGCGTAGTCCAGCTCTCGCGGATAGGCACTAAATCCGGCCAGCACCAGCTTGGGTTTGTGCTTTAGAGCCAGACGGCGTAGTTCCTCGTAATCGATCTCGCCGGTAGACGGGTCTTTCATTTTGTAAGGGATAAAGTTGTACAAATGAGCTGAGCGGGTCATGGGATTACCATGCGTTAGGTGGCCGCCGTGGCTCAGATCCATAGCCAGCACGTTGTCGCCCGGTTCCAGCCAGGCATAGTAAACGGCTTCGTTGGCCGGGGCGCCGCTGTGGGGTTGGACGTTGGCATGGTCGGCCTTAAAGAGTTGCTTGGCACGGTCGATAGCCAGTTGTTCCAGTGGGTCGGTGTTGTCCTGACCGCCGTAGTAGCGCTTGCCGGGGTAGCCTTCGGAGTACTTGTTGGTGAAGATACTACCCATGGCGTCCATGACGTCACGGCTGACATAGTTCTCGGACGGTATGAGTTCCAGACCTTCGCGTTCGCGTTTTTCTTCAGCGGCGATTAAAGTAGCCACAACATCATCAGCCATGCACATCTCCCCTCTTATGTTACAACTAATTATAACAGATTACCTGGCAACTATAATCCGGCTAATATTATTGCAACTAAATATCACGGATGGTATTATCTTATGACAATGCCCTCCACAAACGAAAAGATAGGTAGCTTAATTGCTCAGATAAGGCAAGAAAAGGGTCTGACGCAGGCAGAATTTGCCCGCCGCCTCAATACCTCGCAATCGGCCGTTAATCGCATGGAACACGGCCGGCAAAACATGAGCCTGGAAACCCTGGGACGCATAAGTGATGTATTAAACAAGCAGCTCATCAGCTTGAACAAAGGTGCTCTTAATCTTCGCATCGAGGGCGGCCGGGAATTAAAGGGCGAGATTACGCTCAAGACCAGCAAGAATGCTACCGTCGCCCTGCTTTGCGCCAGCCTACTCAACAAGGGTACTACCCGGCTCAAGAATGTTGCCCGCATCGAAGAAGTTAATCGCTTGTTGGAGGTTCTGGCCAGCATAGGCGTCCAGATTCGCTGGCTGGCCGACAACGAGTTGGAAATCAAACCGCCAACCAAGCTCAAACTGGATAACATCGACAAGGAAGCCGCCCGTAAAACCCGTAGCGTATTAATGTTCATCGGCCCGTTAATGCACACTGCCAAAGAGTTTAACATCCCCTACGCCGGCGGCTGTGAACTGGGGCGGCGCACCGTTTTGCCGCATTTGTACGGCTTGGAAGAATTTGGCGTTGACGTCCTTACCAAGCATGGCCATTACCAGGTCACGGCATCACCCCGACCGGCCAAGCGCCCGGTGGTTCTTTATGAATCCGGCGACACCACTACCGAGAATATTCTGATGGCCGCCGCTCGCATACCCGGCGAAACAGTTATTAAAATGGCCAGTGCCAACTACATGGTGCAAGACCTCTGCTTCTTCCTGCAAAAGCTCGGCGTACGCATTGAAGGCATTGATAGCAGTACTCTACATGTCCACGGTGTGGCCGATATCCGCAAAAATGTTACCTACTCACCGGCCGAAGATCCGGTTGAAGCCATGACTTTCATTGCCGCAGCTATAACAACCGACTCAGCTATTGGCGTCAAGCGGGCACCGATTGAGTTTCTGGAACTGGAGCTGTTAAAGCTGGAGAAAATGGGTCTCAAGTATGACGTTAGCAAGGTCTACAAGGCAGACAACGGCCAGACCGATTTGGTGGATCTGAAAATCCACAAACACAACGGCGAGCTGGTGGCGCCCGGTGAAAAAATCCACCCCAATGTCTTCCCTGGTCTGAATATTGACCACCTGCCCTATTTTGTGCCGATTGTCGCCGTGGCCAAAGGCCGTACTCTGATTCACGACTGGATTTACGAAGATCGGGCGCTGATGTACACCGAGATGAAGAAAATCGGCGTCAACCTGGAACTGGCTGATCCGCACCGCGTGTTTATCGAGGGTCCAACGCGCTTTAAGCCGGCCGATCTGGTTTGCCCCAGCGGCATCCGGCCGGCCGTTATGTTGCTAATTGGTATGCTGGCCGCACCGGGCGTTTCCGTACTGCGCAACGTCTACACCATCAATCGCGGCTACGAAGATCTGGCTGATCGGCTGAACAGCCTAGGTGCTAAGATTACCGTCCTGCACGAGATTTAGTTATAATCGGAACAGCGCGAGTGTCGTATAGCGGTTATTATCCTAGTTTTCCAAACTAGTGACGAGAGTTCGACTCTCTCCACCCGCACCACATCAGGTGAATTTACCAATGGTGTTATATTGAGTACATGAGATCGCCTTATTTGCCAGTTGCAATTAACGCTGTGAAGGCTGCTCAAGACGTGATTTTGAAATACTATAAGGATGAACAGCTCGAGGTTGCGACAAAAGAAGATCAAACACCTGTAACAGTAGCCGACCAGCAAGCTGAAGACATAATCAAACAAACAATTCTTGCCGCGTTCCCGGACCATACATTCTTTGGCGAAGAGGGTGAGAAAGTTGATTTACAAAATCACAAAGGATTTACCTGGATTATCGATCCGATCGATGGCACTAAGAGTTTTATACGAGGTTTACCCTTGTTCGGAACTTTACTGGCATTAATGCATGACGGTGAGCTTATCGTTGGGGTATCGAATGCGCCCGTATGGGGTGAGTTGGTATATGCCGTGAAAGGCGAAGGAGCCTTTCTCAATGACACCCAACTTAGTGTGTCGAAGGTTAATCAAATAAATGAGGCGTATTTAAGCAACGGGCGTTTGAAATACTTTGAAGATATAAAGAAGGTTCCTCAATTGTTAGCCATATCTAGAGAGGCAAAATGGGCAAGGGGGCTTGGCGATTTTTGGATATATCATCTCGTAGCTGAGGGTAAAGTTGACATTATGATGGAAGGATCAGTGAAGTTTTGGGATATAGCAGCAGCAAAAGTTATTGTAGAAGAAGCCGGCGGCACTATGTCTCAGCTTGATGGACAGCCAATTACTTATCAGTCAACCACAGCTTTAGCAACGAACGGCATGCTACATGATCAAATCGTTGCCGCGATGAAGTAGTATCGTTCTAGCCTGATTAATGATGCTGCACTATTATTTTGCGGGTAGTTGAAAATCTATAGACAGTTGGGCACTGCGGCCGGCTTGGTCTATAGCCATATTATCTTGAGTCGTTGGTGGCTTATTATCGGTAACCGTAACGTGAGCCAGCCCGTTTCGTGCCGGTTTAATCTCTACCACGCGTGTTACCAGCCCGCGGGCCGGGGCTGATCCGCCCTCCAGGTTACCGGCATTGTAGGCCTGGATCACCACAGCCGACAGAGATATTATGCCGAACAGAATCATTGCCAGCGGCAAGGCATGGCGATGCAATCGCTTTGAATGTCTTATTTCCATTGCCACTGGGCCTCCATAACACTCAGATCGGCCTTGTCGCCGTTAATAGCGTGAACCAGAATAAAGACATTTTCGCCGGAAGCTACCTGGTGCAGGACAGCTGCCTCCACAATGGCGATACCGTGTGCCTGATCCGAAGCAGTTACAAAGTAGGCCGGACTGCCGGCAAAGCGGCCGACCTGCTGACTATCTATTGTGAACCCGGACAGGTTGGTGTGTACGTCTTGCTCCAGCGCCTGCTTAGCAATGCCCATAAAGGCGTTTGGTGTGGTTGCCTGGGCGGTGTTGGCATAGACTTTGTAGGCATTGGTGGAGCTGTTTATGGTCTGGCCGTTGAAGGCGCTCATATCACAGCTATCCGAATGGTTACTCACATTAAGTTTGTCGACAAACCCGGTTGAATAGCAGTGTGTTGATAGGTCGGCCGAGGCAATGGCCGGCGCCGCCGGTTGATTGGTAGCGGCTGGCGGGTGTTCATCAAAACGAGGGTCGTGCTTGATGGCATAAGTCCAGACTGCTAACCCGGTCAATATGGCCAGGCTGGAGAAAATCAATCCGGCGTTGCTAATGCCTCGCCGCACCGATGAACGCGACAAGGTACCCATAATCAAACCGGCCAGTCCGAGCACCAAGCCAAACAAAGCCATGAACAGGGCGCCGATGATACCGATAATGCCAAGCAGTAAAGACAACAAGGCCTTGGTCTCACCCCTGTGTTGAGCCGGCGTGGCTACGGCATAGGCGGGGTGTTGAGCAACGGCATGTCTGTTTACCTGCAAAGGGTACCCGCAGTTGCCGCAAAAGACGGCACCGGCTTCAACCGATTGTGTACAATTCTGACAAGTCATTGATTTGATTTTTTATTTAGCGGGTACTGGGCTTATTTAAGCATTTTTACCACAGTGAACGCAATAGAGGTGGTGTTGGGGGTTGGCGAAACCGCAAGAGCGGCAATAAGCGTTGTGCCCCACCGCACTGATGCCCACAAACTGGTCGCGTGCCCCGGCTCGCATGAACAGCATGAATAGTCCGGCGCTGGTTCCCAGGGTTACAAACAGCGCGCCGATGGCGTAGGCCAGCGTGCCCGAGGCCAGGCCAAAGTCATAAAGACCATGCAGAACCATAACCACCGCCAGGGGCACGACAATGCCCAACACCGGTTTGCCGGCCAACTTGCGCTTAGCTAGAAAATAGCCGACTGTGCCGGTGGTAGCGGCGTGGAACAGGGGCGTCAGAAAAAGTCGCGTCAAGCCGGTTTTGGTGCCGAACTGCAGAGTGTAGAGAATGTTCTCCGGCAGGCCAAAACCCAGTCCGGCCAGCGCAAAATAGATAACTCCGTCGGTGTGCTCGTTAAAATAACGTCGCTTATAGATAACAAGGGCTAGTGGCACAAATTTACAGAACTCCTCTATAGCACCAACGCCGAGAGCTGTTGCCAGCAAGGCACCATGAGGCGTATTAGGTAGCAGGTTATCGATCGATACCAGGCGTCCTTCCAGCCAGCCGGCCAGCAAGGCACCGACCAAGCCAAGTCCGGCCGCCATCCACAAGGCGGCGATCGGTTCTTTCTCTCCCCTATCGTGGGCAATCAAAAACCAGACCAGCCCTACGGCCAGAGTGATGAAAACCAGTACTACGAGAAACAGTGTCATGTTGGTTTTTTGTTTTTAGCTAACAGGTATAGTATACACTATTAACTGGTGTACGGCACTTCGCCCCGGTAGCTCAGCTGGATAGAGCAGAGGACTTCTAAGCCTAAGGTCGCAGGTTCGAATCCTGCCCGGGGCACCATAACTTGTAATAGTGGGTATAGCTCAGTTGGTTAGAGTCTGGTTGTGGTTCAGAAACGAACGGTTGACCTACAGCATTATATTATTTTAAACTGTAAGTATGCCTGATGTTAGGTGTCAAAATTGCGCCAAGACGTTTTTTGTAAAGCCAAACCGCTTGTTAAAAGGCTGGGGCAAGTATTGTTCGAATAGTTGTAAGCATCTGGGGCAAAAAACAGGTCAACTGGTTCCCTGTGCAGTATGCCAAAAACCGTCCTACAAGAATATAAAGGATTAATCTAGATCGAAAAGTGGTAAATTCTTCTGTAGTAAGTCTTGTCAAACAAAATGGCGCAACGGTTTGTTCATCGGCACAAATCACGCAAACTGGAAAAAAGATAAGGATCGTCTTAACAACGATGTTTCAAACTTGCTTTGGCTATGCCATAACTGTCACTATTTGATGCACCATTACACGACCGAATCAAAAGGATTTTTAGCCACATAGTGCATCCTCGTTTGCCTCAACATGTTGCTAACATCTGGTACAACGGATATAATTACGCCGTTGTGGTGCTTGTAGCTCAGTTGGTTAGAGCGTCGGTTTGTGGTACCGAAGGTCACGAGTTCAAGTCTCGTCAGGCACCCCATTTATCACTTCTTTGATTTGAATGACGACTTTGCCGCGGGGGTGGCCGGTTTTGAGGTATTCCAGGGCTTCGGCGGCTTGGTCGAGGGGAAAGACTTTGTCGATATTAGCTTTGAGGATACCCTGGTCGACAAGCTCAGTAACCTTGGCCAGGCGTTCGGTGGTTACCTGGGTGAATTGGGCAGTGTAATTTAGGTTTTTCTGTTTAACAAGTGCTTCGTCCGGCGGGGCGAGCATTGACACCAGGGCGCCACCGTCTTTAAGAATTTTGTAAGATTTGGCATTGGTTTCGCCGCCCACCGTGTCAAAGACGGCGTCGTAATCTTTCAATAGTTCGCTGAAGTCCTGGGTTTCGTAATCAATAACTTCGTCGGCGCCGAGGCTTTTAACAAAGTCAGCTTCGTCGGTTCGGGCGGTGGTGGCAACGTAGGTGCCGAGATGTTTGGCTAACTGAATTGCCATGGAGCCGATGCCGCCAGCGCCGCCGTGAACCAAAATTTTCTGGCCGGCTTGGAGATTCATGTGATCTACCAGTGCTTGGTAGGCACTGACGCTTACCAGTGGCAAGCCGGCGGCAGTAGTGAAATCAATGCTAGTCGGCTTACCTGCCAGCTGTGTGGTTTTAACGGGTGTTAATTCGGCAAAGGAGCCATTGCCGCTGAGCGGACTGGCTTGGCCATAGACGTCTTGGCCGACTTCAAAACCTGTGACGCCTTCGCCAAGTTCAGAGACTACACCGGCGAAGTCGCCGCCGAGAGTAGCCGGAAAGTTTAGTTCGGCCATTTGTCGGGCTCGACCCTCACAAACGGTAATATCAAAAGGGTTAACTCCGGCAGAGCGAACCTCAACCAATACCTGGCCTTTTGCCGCAGTCGGCTGTGGAGCATCAGCCGTTACTTTTAGAACCTCTTGTCCGCCGTAACCACTGATCTGTGCTGCTTTCATCATCAACTCCGTCATTTTAATACTATACATTGTATAGCAAATAGGTGGCTGCTCCAAACTTATTGCTATAATTAGGATAACGAGACAACTAAGTGGAGAAAACATGAAAAAACTGCGAGGCTTTTTGCGGCACTACAAACTGTTCGGCGTGGCATCGCTGACAATTGTTATCGGCCTGATTCTGGAATTGAGCGGCCAGCATACTGCAGCCAAGTGGCTAATCTCTATTGTTGCCATTGTAGAGCTCGGACCATTGCTTTCCGGCATGTGGCAGACTCTGCGATCCGGTAATTTCGGAATTGACGTTCTGGCAGCCACCGCCATCATCACGGCTGTTTTGCTGGGTGAGTACTGGGCGGCGATCGTCACCGCTTTCATGTTGACTGGCGGTGAGGCGCTTGAAAATTATGCCGAACACCGCGCCAAGAGCGAGCTCGATGCTCTGCTGGAACACGCCCCGCAAACCGCCCATGTTATACGCAAGGGCAAAACCCTGCTGGTCAAAGTCAGCGAGATCCATGTCGGTGACAAAATTATTATTAAGGCTGGTGAATTGGTGCCGGCCGACGCTACTGTCATCGAGGGAATCGCCAGCTTCGATGAAGCTTCATTGACCGGCGAAAGCCTGCCCCAGTACAAACAATCCGGTGACTTACTGCTCAGCGGTTCAATAAATATTGACGGCCCGGTTACCGCCAAGACCACCGCCACCGCAAAAGACAGCCAATACCAGCAAATCATCAAGCTGGTGCGAGCGGCTTCAGCTAGTCAAACACCTTTTGTCAGGCTGGCTGATCGTTATAGCCTGCCCTTTACAATCATGGCCTACGCCATTGCCAGTGGTGTCTGGGTGGTGAGCGGCCAGGCGATTCGTTTTCTGGAAGTTATAGTCGTGGCCACGCCCTGCCCGCTGTTGCTGGCGGCACCGATTGCAATTATCAGTGGTATGGCGCGCGCCAGCCGTTATGGCATCATGGTCAAAACCGGCTCTGCGCTGGAGCGTCTGGCCGAAGCCAAAACGATGGCCTTTGATAAAACCGGTACGTTAACCAGCGGCATCTTGAGTGTTGACTCGGTCAATGCGATTAGTCCCTTTACTCAAGACGAGATTTTAGGACTGGCGGCTAGTTTGGAACAAAACTCCAATCACGTTGTTGCCCGGGCGATTGTGACTGAAGCGAAGCAACAACAGGTCAAAGCCGGCAAAGTCAAGCACGTTCAGGAGATCGCCGGCCTGGGTCTGCGTGCCCAACTAAAGGGTCGTGAAGTTCTGATTGGCCGACTGAGTTTGCTGCAAGACCACGATGTTCAAATACCGGCCAAGTTCTTTGCCAAGAGCTTAAATAAGACCGCCGCCTATCTGGCTATTGATGGCAGGCTAGCGGGCGTCATCATGCTCAGCGATGAACTCCGACCCGAAACAAAAGCCACAATCGATCGCCTGCGCCAGCTGGGAGTTCGCAACATTGCTATGGTAACCGGCGATAACCAGGCCACGGCAGATGCTATCGCCAAACAGCTAGGTATTACCCAGGTGTTTGCCGAAACTTTCCCGGCCGACAAATTGCGTCTGCTTGGTGAAATAAAAGGCCGGCCGGTAGCCTTTATTGGTGATGGCGTTAATGACGCCCCGGTACTAACAGCCTCTGATATTGGCATTGCTTTGGGCGCCCGCGGCTCGACGGCCGCCAGCGAATCGGCTGATATGGTTATCATGCTCGATGACGTTAGCCGAGTGGCCAGCGGCCTGGAAATCGCCAAGCAAACTTTTGCGATTGCCCGCCAAAGCATTCTGGTCGGTATCGGCCTAAGTCTGATTCTGATGGCTGTGTTTGCCACCGGTAAATTCCCGCCCTTAGCCGGTGCGCTGATTCAGGAAGTTGTTGACGTGGTAGTTATCTTCAATGCCCTGAGAGCTCACTTCATTACACCGTCAGCGGTGCACTAATAGCAAGGCAACAGCCATTGGTATCAGCAGATTGTCTAAGCCGACGATAGCCAGGTTCTCGAGCACACTCAGCAATACGCTGATTCCCAACACCCAGCCCAGGCCGAGCGACAGACCCCCGAAGTGGCTACAGGCCAGCAGAATTATCACCGAAAAAACAAAGAAGGTAGATGTTCCTGACAGACTTTTGGCGTGGCCGAATATGGCGTATTTATAGCGGCCGGGGTGTCTAATACCCACTACTGCGGCCATGCCGTCAGCTAAGCTCATTTGCAGTAGCGCCGCAGTATAAATCCATTGATCATGGGTTACCAGCGCCACACCGCCAACGGCCAAGGCAAAGAAGGCCTCGCCCCAGGTTGAACGTTGCACACTGTGAATAGCCTGAAAAACACCGAAATATTGAGAGACGATTACGGCCAACAGAAAGGTAACACTTAACAATTCTATCTGTGTCCAGCTCAAAAAAAATGGCCAGGTGGCCACAAAACTACCAACAATTATATGAATCGACTTGCGGCTGAATTCGCCGTGGATGTTCTGGCGGCGCCACCACAGCTCGCCGGCAACAAGTAGTATAAAAATAGCGACGACACTGATGATAAGGTACATGCCAGTATTGTACGCCTAATGAGTCGGTAAAAATAATAACCTGGTCGCAATTACTGAACGCCGCTCGAACCTTTTTTGAACAAAATCCCTGATTGCCGCGCGTTGCGTGCCAGTGAAACTGGCGCGCCGCACTTTAATTTTTTCTACTGAACCATTCTCTCCAGTTTTTTGGCCAGCCAAGAAGCAAGAGCAAGGCGAGCGGTGCGCCCCAGTTTGGCCAACGCTCTATAAAGTCCCCAATTGGCTCTCCTACAATCGGACGCACAAGAGCGGTCCAAAATCCCCAAAACGCCGCCCACAAAACAGCTATGCGGATCGGGCGTATTAAGATAATCAGCGCAACAAGCAAATCCAATAGACCAATGAGCGTCAGGAGTGTTGCCGCTGTGCCGATTTCTGAGCCCGTGAGCTGGTGAATCCAATCAATCCATGCTTTCTTGCCTTGAAGCGCGAAAACGCTATGACTAACAAACTCGCCAGCAACGGCAATGCGTAGAACCCATTCAATTTTTTTAGAATTTTCCATGTCGCTATTTTAGCACTAATTGAGGATAAAAGGAAAAGAATGTTTAGGTTAAATCCTTTTTCTTCTCCTCAAATTCCTTTTTATCTATCTCGCCTTTGGCGTATCGTTCTTTCAAAACCTCGAGCGCGGATTTTTCGTAATTGCGAGTGTCGCGAGATTGACTTGTAAGCCATTTGATAAGCGCAACAATGCCCGCGATTATCAAGACCCACCAAAGAATCATAAATATCCAGCCGAAACCGCCAAAAGGCTCAAACCCAAAATTCATCATATTGTTTGTTGCCTCGTGGGAATCACCTATCGTTTGGCCCATAAAATATTCGCCGAGCGTTCCGAAATTGTTATCGGATAAATCCTTGCGTGCCAGCTCTTTGGTTTGGAGTTTTTCCCAAACCGCTTTTCCTTCGGCTTCTTCGCGAGCAGTGTGGCCATCTGAAATAGTTGTGGTATTCCCCATCATTCCTTGAGCAGAAACAAAGTTGCTAGTAAAAAGGAGCAATACTATTGTGCCGATTGTGCTAAAAATAATTTTTTTATATTATCCAAAAACTAAAACCTTGTCTGAACCCTCAACCATTTTAAGTAAATCGAATATCGAGGCAACGGGGCAAATCTTGTTTTCTTCTTTGCCACGCACTTTAAGACAAGTGCCGCAAGCGTAGATTTCACCCATCAACTCTTTGAATTCCGCTACTTTTGCTGAAACATCAAAATCTTTGGTGTCGGGAATAGCGTCCAATTCCGACCCCTCGTTCATCAAAAAGATTTCCACTTGATGGCTCGTTTTCAGCGCAGTAATTCCTAGACGAAAGGTGTTCCACGCATGTTCCGGCTTATTGGATTGTAAAATGATACCGAGTTTCATAAATTCTATGGTTATTAAAACTTCCCCGGTAGTTTACCGTCGACTTCCAGTTGTTCTTTGAGGGCTTTTCTTAAAGCGTCATAAGCCAAAAGAATTTTTGGATTGGCGAGAGAATACAGAATAGCGATGCCATCTCGCCGAGTTTTAACGATATTTTGTTGGCACATTAAGCTCAAATGTTGGGAGACATTGGCTTTCGTAATGCCAATCTTTTCGGCCATTTCGGAAACGCCCATTTCTTTTTCATCACGAAGTAAATCAATAATTTCCAATCTCTTAGGGTGAGAGAGGGCTTTACAGACCCTTGCATGAAGCTCAAAAATTCTTTTGTCCAAATGGTTTTTACCAGTCACAGTATCTATTTGCAGAGTATATTATATATTGTAAGTATATGAAATTAAAGATTCCCTGTCAAATTTTTCTGCGGCGCATTTCGCAAAGCGAAATACGAAATTCGGCGGCAGCGGAAAAATCGGAATCGGAAAACGAGGGCGGGCAATCATCTCGTCCTGAAAAATCGTTAAGTTTTGATTGGTCGGGGTGGCGGGATTTGAACCCACGACCTCCGCGTCCCGAACGCGGCGCGCTACCAAGCTGCGCTACACCCCGAATTATTAAAACCTAAGCCGCTGCTTGCCTTAAGGGCGGCGGTAAGTTGACGTCGGCGATGACTTGATGAGCAATCTGACGTAATCCATCGTTTTGGATTGCCTGTATATTTTGAAAGTAATTCGTAATCTCGTGATTCATGGTCGGGAAATATTCAGGATGCTCTGATGGGTCGTCAATGCTATTAACGCGTTCACGCCACAACTTTTTGCCAACGCCGCCTACCACTAATTTTTCGAAGCTATCTAAGTCATCGGAGATTTCCCGGGCTTGCTCATAGCAGTGCCTGATTTGCGGGGAGTCACAGGTATAACCGTCAAAAAAGCAGATCACTGATCTCTTGTTCGGTCTCAATTGCATGGCAGAGTGAGGAGGATATGCACCCTTGAACTTCTAGTTCTTCGTAGCCCATGATTGAGCTTCACTATACGCCGAAGTTTCAATAATGCCAGAGCTTCAGTACTAATTCTGTAATTGGTCGGGGAGACAGGATTTGAACCTGCGACCCCGCGGTCCCAAACCGCGTGCGCTACCAGACTGCGCCACTCCCCGATACTACGGGGGTTGATTATACTTAAAAGAGTAGCTGATTACCATTGTCTTTTTAAGACCTACATACTCAGTGCATACTCTATGCATACTCAGTATGCAGGCCGTCAGAAGTTAATACGTATCTGGGGCTCTCAATCGACTCAGCTAAACCGTTTTGATTGACCTTGACGAAAACAGCGTTGAACTGGCGCGGTCCGGCTGTTGCGAGGACGTTGCGGGTTTGTTGGCCGTCGCGCCAACGCGGTATCACACTAGCAAACTCAACTCCCAGTGAAGCATCCAGCACGCCGCACATGCCAACGTCGGTTATATGAGCCGTGCCGGCCGGCAGTACCCGGGCATCAGCTGTCGGCACGTGCCAATGATCGCCAATTACGGCTGTGACATAACCGTCAAGGTAGTGGCCAATCACAACCTTCTCGCTGGAGTAATCACCGTGGAAGTTAACAATAGTGGCGACTCTCTCAACGTCTTTCTGACTTTCCAGAATCTGATCAATCGCCAGCAATGGATTGTCGACGGGCTTGTCGGCATCCTTGCCGACAATCTGGCCAAGCAAGCTAACCACCAAAACATTGTTGACATACTTCCAGCCCAGGCCCGGTGTGCCCTCCGGATAGTTGGCTGGCCGGATGATTGGCTGAGCCGGGTCACTCAGCGCCGGAATAATCTCTTTGTGATGCAGGCTCCAGTTGCCGCCGGTGCAAAAATCGACGCCGGCTTTGCGCAGGCGCTGAAAATCGGCCAGAGTAATCCCCTTGCCGTGGCTGGTATTTTCGGCTTGGGCAATCACCAGATCAACCTTCTTTTCACTGCGGAGGTCCGGCAATAGCCGCTCGACAACTTCAATACCAGACTCTCCCATAACGTCGCCGACGTATAGAATGTTCATCGATCTTTACTTGGCGAATTCTATGGCGCGGGTTTCGCGGATGACATTGATCTTGATGGTGCCTGGATATTGCATGGTTGATTCGATCTTTGTAGCAATGTCGCGAGCCAGCTTAATGGCCGACAGGTCGTCGATCTGCTGGGGTCGTACAAACACCCGGACTTCGCGTCCGGCGCTGATGGCATAGGATTTTTCGATGCCCGGAAAGCCGTTGGCAACGTTTTCGAGTTCACGCATACGATCGCCAAAGTTCTCGGCTGAGATATTGCGGGCGCCGGGGCGTGAGGCGCTGATAGCGTCAACGGTACGAACAATCAGGGCTTCGACTGTGGTGGCTTCGACATCGTCGTGATGTTGTTCAGCTGCCAAGGCAACCGCCTCAGGTGCACCGTACTTGCGCAACATCTCGCCACTGATGTGGTGGTGCTTGCCCTCCATTTTGTGTGTCAGGGCCTTGCCCAGGTCGTGAACCAGAGCAGCGTACTTAGTAATCTTAATGTCGGCGCCGACTTCTTCGGCTATGATGCCGGCGATATGAGCCATTTCGGTGGAATGTTTGAGTACGTTCTGACCATAGCTGGTTCGGTACTTTAGCTCGCCTAGTAGTTGGAGAACTTCTTTTGGTATATCGATGACACCGACTTCGCGGGCGGCGTCTTCACCAGCTTTAATGACATCTTTTTCGACGACAGATTGAGCCTTGGCTACAACTTCTTCAATGCGGCCGGGGTGAATACGACCGTCTTTCATCAGCATAACCATGGTCTGACGGGCGACTTCGCGACGAATCGGATCAAAGCTACTGAGTACTACGTAGCCGGGTGTATCATCCACCATGATGTCGACACCGGTGGCGCGTTGTAAGGCTTGAATATTGCGGCCTTCTTTGCCGATAATTCGGCCTTTCATTTCATCATCTTCCAGCTTGATACTGCTGACGGTGCGCTCGGCGGTAACTTCGCTGGCCATACGC
>PFOA01000092.1 GCA_002792275.1 Candidatus Saccharibacteria bacterium CG_4_10_14_0_2_um_filter_52_9
TGACAGTCCGTGGTAAACCAACGAGAAGCTGCTGGAAGGACTTCATCCCACGAGCTTACGCTCGGGGAATTGCGGTGGAAGGATTAAACAACAAGGAAAGGAGCTAGCTTAGCTGGTTTTGCTGGGCTAGAGCCATTACAATTAGGAGCGTTTCGACAGCGGCGAAGCCTTTTTGGTTAGATTTGTGAGGCATGGTGCTTCCCCGCTTATGATTATTACTGATAGAGATTGTGGTACTTGGTGTAGTCGTTGTCAAGATGGGCAATGCGCAATAGTTTATTCCGCAGTTATGTTGCTGCCCGCGGCTTCAAAAGATTTTTGTACTGCTTGTATTTTAATTTCGGTGTTTGGGTCAGAGGATTCGCATCCTACGTTCGCGCTAATTGAGAAATAATTATCGTCGACTTTTGATTCATTAGAACCAGTTGCATGAGTACCGTAGGTGCTGCCTTTACTGGCATTGAGTTCGAATCCAAGCTCAGCTATCCCCACTGACGCCGTCCCATCACTACCATAGGTGGCATTCTTTTTTGTTGCTTGGCAAGTTTCGCCAAGCGATTTTACGCCGAAACCTACCGAACCATTTATAGAGACGTAATATGCATCCGAGATGTCTGCCGGCAGAGGAAATTTTATCTTGTACTTATTTATAATAAGGTACTTTTGGCCAGCTATGGTGCGTGTCTGTGATAGCGGTTCTGCGTCAATGGTTTTAGGGGTAGCGAGAGTTTTAGTTGCTGCCTTATTAGTGCTATAAACATAATAACCGGTGCCGCAAATAGCCACCACTATCAAGCTTATGAGAAGACTTTCTATTACCGCGAAGCCCTGGTGCTTTAACAGCCTGCGCGCCATGATTGTGTCCCGCTTATGGTTATTACTGGTAGAGATTGTGGTACTTGGAGTAGTCCTTGTCAAGGTAGTCGGTGAGGTCTTTTATGAGGTCGGGGGCTGAGCGGTTAAAGGTCACCATTGAGCCGGGCGGCAGGGGGCGGGCCAGCTCCATCAGGGTCTCGACCTGGTCGCTGATGCCGCCGGCCCCCTGCAGAAAGCCAATCGGCGTGCCACTTTCTATGGCGATGGTGAACTCATGCAGTGTGCCTAGGCGGCCGCCGATGCTGACCACAGCGTCGCTACTGGTGATAAGCAGGGCGTCGCGTCCGACATAGTGCAGACCGCTATAGATAATCACGTCGTAGGCCAGTATCGGCAAACGGTACTTCATAACATGTTCGATCTTTGACGAGGCAGGGCTGATGCCGACGCTCATGCGGCCGCCGGCTGATTTGTAGGCCTCGGCGGCATAGTTGGGCAGGCCGACAGTGGCACCGGACATCAAGGCGTGGCCGGCCTTGGCCACGGCTGTTCCCAGTTCAACGGCCAACAGCTTGCCTTCTTCGACACTGTCGCCCCTGGCCGCCCCCGATACGCAAATTTGATACATGCCCACCCTTATTCTTTACGCCAACGCGGCTTCTTCAACTAATTGTGGCTGGAGTTCGGCCAGTACGGTATCTTCTACCGGCTGGTGGCGCAGGTAGCGGAGCAGTAGTTCGTGCCACAATGACTTCTGAAAATGATGTACCACCCGCTGTTCAAAGGCCAGTTGATTGCAGGCACTCAGGGCGGTATCTACCAGATTGAAGGACACTGGTTTGCGGTCGTGTAACACGGCCAGGTGAGCCGTATCGTGCCAGAACTTGAAACTCGGCTCTATGGCGCTGAGGGTGCGCTCCACGGAGTGCCAGGTCATATCTTCGGCCTGCAAGTGCGGCTCAAAGACTTCCTCGCGGAACTGGTGGGTCAGCCGGGCGTAATAACGCTGAATCAGGTGCCAGGGCACCGGCTGATCGAGTAGCTGTGAGCTAAGCCGCGGTTCATCACTGGCCACGGTGCGCACCGCCCGGCCAAAATTCGGTTTAACCTGGCTTAGCTTTAAGAAGGAGCTACTGGCCCGGATTTCGTTGAGTTCGTGCAGTGCCAGCGTCAGGCTGACGGTTACGGCACCTTTCGGAATCTCGCGCGGCAGAGGCAGGAATACCAGGGCGCCCACCTCTTTAAAACAGAGTAAATTATGCTTGTTCTGATCAACCGCCGCGGCGGCCAGCTCGCGCCAACGCCTGGAATCGGGTTGCAGGATCATCATACTGCGGTTTTCAAAGTCGCCGGGGCTCAATTTTTTATATTGGTCGAGCAGGCGTCTCTGCCAGCTCCCACCTTCGTTTAGCCAGGCGGCCGCCAGAACGGATAATGGTGCCTCGTGTTTTAACAGCGAATCCAGCGATCGATAACCCAGGCGTTTCATGGCTTTCTTGGGCGGCACTTGCTTTAAAACGGCCTTCAGACTGCTGGATTTTAGCGCAAAACAGCGTTTGGAGTCGGGTAACTGCTTAATGACGTGGATCATGCCGGCTACGACTTCGCCTTCGGCCGAAACGTGGGTTGCGGCGTGGGTACGCAGGTTTTTGGTAAGACGGGCGTCATCGGCCTTCACGCGTTCCTGGAGGGCATGATAGAGCTCTGTGGGGGTGGTATCCTGCGGATCAAGCCCTAGCTCCATCAGCTTGGCGCGGGTAGCTTGCAGAACCTCGCTGGAAAAGCGAATATCGGTACCGGGGTTGCCGTTGGCAGACTCCAGGCGGCGTAAACCAAGCCGAAAGAAGGGTTCTGGAGCCTGCAGAGACTCAGACAGCCAGCGCGTCATATTGGTCTACCCCTGTTATTTTTATGTTGTCAATCATATGGATTCTCTATCTAAAGATTACCACAAGCACTACTGAAAAACCACCACAGTTACAGCGAGCATTACCGTTTCCGTCGGTTCGCGAGCGAATATTTTTATGAGCGAGCGAGATGATCGGTGTAACTGTGGTGGTTTTATTGCATTGGTGTGGGGCGATACCAATCGGGCGAATGGCGCAAGAAGGCTTCCAGCTCTTTCTCGCTTAGCAGGCCGGCCTGGGCACCCACCTGCTGGACAACGCTCATGGAGTTGATCGGCGCCCACTGCAAAGCGCCCTCGATGGTATTGCCCTTGGCCAGGGCGGCTACAAAGGTTGAAGCGAAGGCGTCGCCGGCACCGGTTCGTTCCTTGGGCGGAGCCGGATCGGGGTATAAAGGCATCTTGAGGCGCTGTTGGCCGTCGCTGGCATAAGCGCCATCGGGTCCGTCGGTGATAACGGCTATCTTGGCGCCCAGGCCATGCAGGCGATCCAACAGATCGTGTAGGTTGTCGTAATCACCGCCGGTTACGAAGACAGCTTCTTCCCTGTTCAGAATCACCACTTCACTGCGGGCGTAAATGCGCTTTAAGCGCTCGGTGCCAGCCTCCATCTGGAAGGTGCCGGGCTGGAAGGCCAGTTTGACGTCAGGATTTTTCTCCAGCCAATCAGCTACCTCGTCGTGATAACCCGGGGCATGTTCGCTGATTGAGCTAAAGTAGACCCAGCGTGGGATTTCGTCCGGTCGCAGGTGCGGCCAGCGATAGTCATACTCTTCGTGTTTGATCAGAATAGTGCGCTCTTCTTTGTACCACAGCACGTAATGGTAATTACTCTTTTTGTGGGCGTTGATGCGTACCAGGCTGGTGTCGATGTCGTCCTTGTGCAGGCTACTGATCATATCGCGGCCGTGCGAATCATCACCGACGTTAGTGATAAAGCCGGTTTGTAGACCCAGGCGAGAGCAAGCTACCGCTCCATTGGCAGCATTGCCGACGGCCTCCAGGATCTCGGAGTGGTCGAACGGCAGCTTGGTGGCAAACTTCATGGCCAGCCATTTGCCCTCGTCGTTCTGGTAAGTAACGGCTTCGTCGTCAATCAGCTTAATAAAAGCATCGGTTACGATGTCGCCGATTGCTATTATGTCCGGTTGTTTGGCCACGGTTCCACCCTGTTAGTTATGCTTATTTTGCTTATGCTATAAGTCTATCACGCCAACCCGCCTAAACAAGTCTATGTAGCGCGCAGAGCTTTGCGAATTCCTTTGAGGCTCTGATCTTGCCGGTCGTTACGTTCCAGTTCGGCCTGTTGTATGTTTCCAATTCGAGCGACAGTTTCATTAACTTTATCGAGCCGAGTATTGACTTGGTCGAACCTACTATAAACATCATTAAAGGCCTTTGCTGCGATCAGGTCAGACTCATCAACTACTTCTTTGACTATTGTGCGAATGGATACCAGATCCTGTTTGGTTAGACTCATCTTCACATCATACCTGCGTAGCTGATTCTGGCAACTCTTTAAGCCAAGAATGTTGCAATATTTCATCTTTTTTTAATATTTGGATTACTGGCTTAGCGCAAGATTCGCATAGTTCAATGGATTGCCACAGCTTGCTAAACCGTAACGTAAAAGTGTCACGCGATTTGATTGTCTTCTTGCACCTGTCACACTTTCTTATGGTCATAAGCTAATTATAAAACCGGGGTTTTGAAATGTCTGTTGTATTTAAAAATTACACCACGGCTTTGCCGGCGGAGTTGAGGTCTTCCAGCTTGCTCTCCACAACCGCCTGGACGGCGGCTACGACCTCTTTGCTGATCAGCTTGGCTACCGAATACTCTTTGGGATTATCGGCCAGCACTTTTTCGAGCGATGTGCGGTAAGCGTAGCGCATGTCGCTGTTGATGTTAACCTTGCTGACACCGATTTTAACGGCGTCGCGGAAGTAATGACCCGGGGTGTCGCTACCGCCGTGCAGTGAAATGTTGCAATCGATGGCATCGCGGATGCGTTGTAGCAGTTCCAAGTCCAGAACTTTAGGTACCGCGTATTTGCCGTGCAGGTTGCCAATGGCGGCGGCGAAGGTATCGATGCCAGTAGCCTCAACGAAAGCCTTGGCTTGCTCCGGCGTGCTGAAAGTTTTTTTGACCTCTTCATAATCGATTTCGGCCTCAAAGACGTTGGAGCCGCCGCCGAAGTAGTGCGGTTCGCTTTCTACCTGGGCGCCGGTCAGTTTGGCATAGGCCACGACTTCTTTGGTGGCCGCAATGATTTCCTCGTCGCTGGCGTCGTGGTTGGACTGTGAAACATCAATGTGAATAAACTCAAAACCGGCCTCGATGCCGTCTTTGGCGGCCTCGACATTTGGGCTGTGATCGAGGTTGACGTAGATCTCGACGCCATACTGATACTTGAAGTTGTCGACCATGTCGCGGACGTTATCCAGGCCGATGTCGTCGACCTCGCCCTGACTGACCTCAACCAGAACCGGGGCGTTTTTGGCGGCGGCGGCCTGCACCACGGCGCGCAGAGTAGCCTCATCGTCAAGGTTAAAGGCTCCGAATGCCCAGCCCTCGGCCCGGGCCTGAGCCATGCGTTCGCGAGCCTTTGCGCAGTTGCGGCGCATTTGCTGAAGTGTGAGTGGCATAGCCACAGTATAAACGCTTAAGCTTGCCTTCGCCAACCGCGAGCGCTATTTTTTGTCGATAACGGCGTGAGCCGCCAGGCGGATGTGCTTGGCGTCGAGGCCAAAGTGAGCCATTAGTTCTACCGGTGCGCCGGATTCGCCAAAATGATCTTTCATGCCGATACGTTTTAACGGCGTGGGGTGTTCTTCGGATAATAGTTCGGCGATGGCGCCCCCCAGTCCGCCGGCAATCTGGCCTTCTTCGGCCGTCACCACGGCGCCGGTTTTGCGGACACTTTTGAGGATAGTTTCGACGTCGAGCGGCTTAATGGTCGGCACGTGGACAACTTCGGCGTCGATGCCGTCTTTAAACAGCGCCTCGGCGGCGGCCAGAGCCTCGTAGGTCATGGTGCCGGTGGCTATCAGAGTAACGTCTTCGCCCTGATCAAAAACATAGGCCTTGCCGATCTCAAACGGAGTTTTCGGGGTAGTAATAACCGGCGTGGCCTCGCGGGCCAGGCGCAGGTAGTTGGGGCGTTTGTCTTTGGCCATGGCCAGGGTGGCCTTTTCGGCTTCTATCGAGTCGCAGGGGGCAATGACCACCATGTTGGGTAGAACGCGCATCAGAGCGATGTCTTCCAGCATCTGGTGGGTAGCGCCATCCGGCCCTACGCTGACACCGGCATGCGAGCCGACGATTTTGACTGCCCGTTCGTTAAGACAGATGGTGGTGCGGATCTGTTCCCAGTTACGACCGGGGCTGAAGGCGGCATAAGACGACACAAACGGCACCTTGCCTATGGCCGCCAGGCCGGCACCAACCGTTACCAGGTTTTGCTCGGCCACGCCAACCTCGATGAAACGGTCCGGAAATTCTTTCTTAAATAAACTCATCTGGGTGGAATCGGTCAGGTCGGCACAGGCCGCCACAACATTTTTATCAAGCTGGCCGGCCGCCAGCAAACCTTTGCCGAAGCCTTTGCGAATCGGTTCCTGCTGAAGCTTGCCCCCGAGGTCTTTGAGGTGCATATTACTCATGTTCGCTCCGGATTTTGCCGCCCAAGGTGCGCAGTTCGTGCAGGGCTTTTACGGCCTGCTCGTGATCGGGCGTTTTGCCGTGCCAGTTGAAGTCGTTTTCCATAAAATCGGCACCCTTGCCGGGGATGGTGTGGGCAATGATCATGGTCGGCTTTTCGATGATGGCTCTAGCCATGGCGCAGGCATCAATCACGGCATCGATGTCGTTGCCATTAATTTCCAGTACGTGCCAGCCAAAGGCTTCCCACTTATCTTTAAAGTTTTCCAGCGGCATGACGCTCTCTGTTGGGCCGTCGATCTGAATATTGTTACGGTCGGTAATGGCAATCACGTTGTGGAGTTTGTATTTGCTGGCCAGCATGGCGGCTTCCCAGACATTGCCCTCGTCCTGTTCACCGTCGCCCATCACCACATAAACCCAGCGATTTTTTTGCTCATCCATGCGCATGGCCAACGCCATGCCGCAGGCCTGGCTAAGGCCGCAACCCAGCGGCCCACTGGTGGTTTCCATGCCGGGTAATCTGGTGCGCTCGGGGTGGCCTTGCAGGCGTGAGCCGAGCTGACGCAGGGTCATCAGCTCCTTTTTGGGGAAATAACCGGCGTGAGCCATGGTGGCGTAACGCACCGGTACGCAGTGACCGTTGCTGAGCAATAAGATGTCCCGCTGTGGCCAATCGGGCTTCTTCGGGTCGTGTTTGAGAATATCGAAATAAAGAGCCGTGAAAATGTCGGCCAAGCCCAGCGGGCCGGCACTGTGACCACTACCGGCATGCTCCAGCATCTTAATGATATCTTCGCGGATATCATTGGCAATCGTCTCTAGCCGCTCCAGCGGTAATTTAGGCATTCTGCGAGCTCCCGGTTACTGTTTCAGTTTAGCATAAGCGGCGGCCGGATCGTCGCTGTTCTGGATCCAGCCGCCGACGTTCAGAACATCAACGCCGCCCTCTATGAGTTGCTTGGCGTTCTGGTCGCTGATGCCGCCGTCCCAACTAATCTCTAATTCGGGGTGTTTCTCGCCAATAACCCGGACTTTGTCGAGCAGGGTCAGGTCGGCCGCGCCGCCGTGATGACCCAGGTTACCGCTGAAAACCAAGGCGTGATCAAAGCCGTACAGCAGTGGCCCGGCAATCTCCATAGGTGTAGCTTGCAGAATAGCCAGCCCGGCCTTAATACCATTATTGTGCAACTGTTCGGCGAAAGCGGCGTGATCAACATCGGCCTCGGCGTGGATAACTACCAGATCGGGACGCAGTTTAAGCAACTGCTCCAACTGTTCCATCGGGCGTTGGTACATCAAGTGAAGGTCAGCATTAATATTTTCCGGCCACCAGACCTGATCGACCCCCGGGGATTTGGTAGGGGCAAATTCCCCATCCATCAGGTCAATATGCACCCGCTCGGCAAACGGCTCAAGGCGCTCCATCTGAGCGCGGTATTCGTGATTATCAAAGGCTGTGACCGTCGGACAGATCACTGCCATGTCAGGCCAGCTCGTCTAGTTTGCGCACCCGGCGGTTGTGGCGTTCAATCTCGCTATAAGGCGTGGGCAACCAGACCTGAATAGCCCGTTTCATCTCATCAAGTGTCAGAAAACGGCTGGCCAGGCTGAGCACATTGGCGTGATTGTGCTGGCGTGATAATTTCAGGATTTCGTAAGGATCTTCGCTCAGGGCACCCTCGGCATCAACCGATTCTTTGGCTACCGCCGGGCCATAAAACAGCGCGCAACGAACGCCTTTTACTCTGTTAGCCGCCATGGCCTCGCCCTGCCCACTGCCGCCCAGGATAATACCGGCCTGGCACTGACCCGAGGCCACAGCCCGGGCGGCCGGAAACATAAAATCCGGGTAGTCGTCGTTAATATCAAGCGTTTCGGGTCCGAAGTTGAGGCAATCATGCCCCAAAGCAGTGATAAAAACCTTTAATTCCTGCAGGGCTTCAAAACCGGCGTGATCGGTAGTAACGGCAATCTTCATAGGCTTATAGTAGCTGGCGCGCGGCGAACCGGCAAGTCACTTGTGGAGCAGGCGGCCGGTATCGGCCACAACCTCTACCAGGCGGTTGGAATAGCCCCATTCGTTGTCGTACCAGGCGACGACTTTGAGCATGGTGCCGCCAACCACGGCCGTCAGCTTGAGGTCAACAATTGCCGAGTGGCTGTTGCCGATATAATCACTGCTGACCAGTTCTTCTTCGGTAGCATCAAGAATCCCCTGGTAGTAAGGCTCTTTGGCGGCTTTTTTGAAAGCGGCGTTGACCTCTTCTATAGTGACCGGTTTTTTGGTAATTATTACGAAGTCGCTAAGTGATACAACCGGGGTGGGTACGCGGACGCTCATGCCGCCGAAGATGCCCTGCAGAGCCGGCATGGCCAAGCCGGCGGCAATGCTGGCGCCGGTGGTGGTGGGCACGATGTTCTCGGCGGCGTTGCGAGCCTCGCGCAGGTCTTTGGCCGGAGCGTCCTGCAGCTTCTGTGAGGCGGTGTAGCTGTGAATGGTGGTCATCATGGCCTTGTCGATGCCAAAGTTGGCCTCGATTATTGCCATAACCGGCGTGATGCAGTTGGTAGTGCAGGAGGCGTTGCTGATAATATCTTCGGTGCCGTTCAAAACGTCTTCGTTAACACCGAGCACCACGGTGCTGGCGCCCTCGCCCTTGGCGGGCGCACTGAGTACGACTTTTTTAGCACCAGCCTCGATATGAGCCTTGGCCTTGGCCGGATCTGTGAAAAAGCCAGTCGATTCGATAACGACGTCAATTTTTTCCTCGGCCCAGGGCAGTTTGGCCGGATCGGTCTCCGACAGTACCACAATATGCTTGCCGTCGACGATAATGCTCTTGTCGTCGTGGCCGACTTCTTTGCCGTAGGTGCCGTAATTACTGTCGTGCTTTAGCAAATGGGCCAGAGTTTTGGTATCCGTCAAATCATTAATAGCCACGATTTCCAGATCACTGCGCTCAAAGGCCACCTTGAAGGCATTGCGCCCGATTCTGCCAAAACCATTAATAGCCACCCGGGTTTTCATGTGTCAGTCCTTATGTGTGAGTTAAGTACGAAAGTGTTTATGCCTATATTGTAGAAGGCCGGGGGCATTCAGGCAAATCTAATCAATAATACGGATTCCTGGCTCTGGGTAGCACTCTACCTTTCTAGCGGTGATACACTCCGTGTATCACCCGTGTATCAACGCTGAAAGCAAGGGTTAGCGGTCTACTTCTCGGCCTTGGAATTCCGGCAAGGCCAATAAACCATCCAGATTACTGACATCTTCCAGCAATTCACCACTGTCGTTGACCATGTAGGCTGATTTATCGGCAATAAGGGCTTTAAGATCAGTTAAGGTGAGTTCGTGTACTTGAATCTTTTCGCCGGGATCTACATGTGGCTCCTCTTTGTTGACTACATCCCACGCCAGCCAAACGTAAACAAACCATTCCATTTTCATAACCGGTTGTGCAACTTTGAGCAAACGCCACTCTTTAAAGCTGTAGCCGGTCTCCTCATGGACTTCGCGCTGTGCTGCCGCCTCCGCGCTCGTGTCTTCCGGATCTATTCTGCCACCCGGAAAAGTCTTTCGAGAACCCCGGTTAGGTTGCTCATCATCAAGAATTAGAATCTTGTCATCTACCAGGCAGATAGCAGAGACAGTGTCAGGTCGTTTTAGCATCTCGAAAGTATGCCCGGTGCCGTCAAAAAGCTGTTGCGGCCACTGGTAGACATCAAATATCATACCCTGGAACTTAAGCTCAGCACTGTCGGGTAGCAGAACTGCGTCTTGGGGGATGATTTTTTTCATTACTGCTTTTTGTAGCGTTCGATGCACTCGGCGATGACGGCTTTGGCCTCTTCGGTATCGCCCCAGCCCTGCACCTTGGTACTGCCGGGTTTTTTGAGGTCTTTGTAGTGCGTAAAGTGATGCTCTACCATCTGTTTCCAGCGCTCACCGAGGTCGTCCAGGCCGTTCAGCCAGTCGCCGTCGTTGCGGTCGTCGGCGGCGCGGACGATGATTTTGTGATCCATTTCGCCGTCGTCTTCAAACTTCATAACGCCTAGGATTTTAGCTTCCAGCCAGATGCCGGTGGGCAGAGGCTCATCGCAGACAATCAGTGTATCGAGCTCGTCGCCGTCATCATCAAGCGTTTGTGGGATAAAGCCGTAGCTGACCGGCTTTGCAAAGATGCCTGGCTCGACCCGATCCAACATGAATGCGGCTCGTGTGCGATCCCACTCAATTTTTAGGATTGAGCCTTCAGGGATCTCGACCACGGTGTTGACGATGCCGCTGAGATAGTCACCGGTTTCTAATACTTGGTTAAAGTCAGGCACTTGCTTACTCCTTATTGTTTATGGATATTGTACACTAAGTGGACATGAAGATCATCAGTCACCGCGGCGCGCGCGGCCTGGCACCCGAAAATACCATCGCCGGCCTGCAAAAGGCGCTGGAACACCACGTAGACATGGTGGAGTTCGACCTGCGCGTTACTAAAGATGGCATCCCGGTGTTACATCATGACGCCGAACTGACCGATCCTAACGGCGAACGACGCCCAATAGCCGACTATACTTACGAAGAGCTTAAGAATCACAAGAAAGATCTGGCGCGGTTTGATGAGGTGCTTGAAGCCATTGGCCGCAAAGTTCCGGTCTTTATAGAGATCAAGCCGGGTGTTACTCCCAAGCCCATAATAAATATTATTAAGAATTATTATAATTTATTAAGCGGCCAGGCGTGGATAGGCTCATTTGATCAGGAAATTTTGCTGGCAGTGCAAAAAGAACTGCCGGAAATCACTAAAGTCGTCCTGGAGAAGTGGTCGGGCGTTCGGGCTAGCCAGCGGACTCGTCAGTTGGGAACAAAGCACATCATCATGAACCAGCGCTGGCTGTGGTGGGGCTTTATCCGCTCCATGAGCCGCCACGGCTACAAACTGGGCGCCTACACCGTCAACAACCCCGCCCAGGCCGCTCGCTGGCAGAGCCACGGCCTGAGGGCAATCGTTACCGATTACCCCGACCGCTTCGAACCGAACTAGCGTGCCGTGTTGGCAGCTGCGCCACCGGTAGTAGCTGTGGTAATTTTCTGAATGACGAATGGAACGCGCTGGTTTTCATTATCGTTGAGCGTAAATGACTTGCTGGTGCTGGAAACAACGCTGTAGCCCTTGCGGCCAGTGGTAGTAACAGTGTATTCCCCGGCTTTGCAGTTTAGGAAGTGTATCGTGCCATGGGTCAGAACATCTGGCCGGCCCTTTCGCTTCAGGTATTGCTGCTGGCTGGTGCTACCCTTGCCGTTCTTATGGGTCTTACAGTCGGAACCGCCGCCATTGCGGCTGACCTTGACTGCCAAACCGCCTATGCGCTGATTATCTTGCTGGCCAGGAACATGAACATAGGATACTACGATGATGTCACCGCGGGCGCCAGTGTGCTTGACGATAGGATAGTTGATTGGAGCCGCGACGGGGGCTGAATCAGTAGAAGAACTTGCAGGTGTAGAAACAGGCACACTGGCGCTAGCACCGCCACCCTGATCTGCCGTGGTGGTCTTAGCAGGCGCTTTGGGATAAGACTTTAGGAGTTTCGTACAACCACCATACCCCCCGGGTGCATAGCCCGGCTTGCAGATATTCCCGTAGCTACACTTACCCTTTATAGAATTTACTGCGCTACAGCCTAATCCGCTGTTGGCATGGCTTGCTACTAGCAAATATGTGCCGACGAGGCCAGTTAGGACTACGACGACTAGCGGGACTACATAGTGGGCGATGCCCCGGCTGTTTAGGGATTTTGGTTTCATAAAACGCATACAGAGTTTCCTTGTTGTGGTTTTTATTTGTGAACTCTCCATTAGATAATACATAGGCATAAGCACGTCTGTGAAGCCTGATATTTTGCTTTGGGCTGGTAAAATGGATGTATGAAGGTGACGTTTGACCATAGCCGCGACGAGGCCGGGAATATTCGGACGTTTTTCTTTCGGACCGAGCAGGCGGTAGATTATACGGCGGGGCAGTATATACAGCTGACTCTGAAGCATCATCGCGCCGATAAACGGGGTATCAAGCGCTGGTTCACGCTATCTTCGTCGCCAACCGATGAACTACTGAGCATCACCACCAAGTTTGAAGGCAAGGGCCAGAGCAGTTCTTTTAAAAAGGCCCTGTTCAAATTAAAGCCCGACAATGAGCTGGTTATGTCCGCTCCAATGGGCGACTTTGTGTTGCCCAAACTGATTCAGACGCCGCTGGTTTTTGTGGCTGGCGGCATTGGTATTACGCCGTTTCATAGCATTCTGACGTGGCTGACCGCTACCAAAGAACAACGGCCGATCAAACTGCTTTACGGCGTTTACACCGAAGATGAGATTGTTTTTCAGGAAACGTTTGATAAGGCCGGGATTAAGCCGACTATTGTCGTTAGTAATCCGTCGCCGGCTTGGGGCGGCCAGCGTGGCCGGATTAGCGCCGAGCTGATCCTGGGTCTGGAGAAGCCATCTGAAGACACTTTGGTATACGTCTCCGGCCCCGAAACTATGGTTGAACAACTTGAAAAAGATCTGGCCAAGGCGGGGCTTAAAAAGCACCAGTTCGTAGGTGATTACTTCCCGAATTACACCGATATCTAGTTGGGGATGGGGTGCGGGCGGCCCTCGAGGAATTCGCGGATTTTGAGGGCGGCGGTGGCACCTTCGCCGGCGGCTGAGGCGATCTGCATGGTGGCACCACTGCGGATGTCGCCGGCCGCAAAAACGCCCTTCATGTTGGTGTGCAGATGTTCATCGGTGATAACGAAGCCGATTTGATCGAGGCGAATGACGGTGTTCTTGATAAATTGCGAGTTGGGCATCAGGCCTACAAACACGAAGACACCGTCGGTTTCAAATTCGACCTTTTGGCCGTCTTTGGTGCCGATAACTTTGTTAACGCCGGCCGTAGGATCCTCACCACTGCCGACAATCTCATCTGTTGTAGTACCCAGATGGACGGTTACTTTGCCCTGCTTAACGTAGTCGTCGAGCTCGTGCTGTAGGACATCGCTGGCTTTGACGGTACTGCGCACTAACAGATCAATGTGGCTGGCGAAGCGGGTCAAAAAAATGGCCTCCTGGATGGCCGAGTTGCCGCCGCCAACCACCACCAGGCGCTTGTCGCGGTAAAAGGCGCCGTCGCAGGTGGCACAGTAGTGAACGCCGCGGGCGTAATACTCTTTTTCGCCGGGAACGCCGATCTTTTTATAATCCGAGCCGGTGGCGATTAATACGGCCTTGGCCAGCATGTCGCCGCTGGTGGTAGTGAGGCGTTTGAATTCACCCTCGTCATGAATAGCCGAAACCTCACCCAGTTCAATAACGGCACCGAAGCGCTCGGCCTGCTTCTGTAAATCGCTGGACAGTTGAAGCCCTTCGACACCGTCGGGAAAGCCGGGATAGTTATCGATTTTATCGGTTACGGCTGCCAGGCCGCCGATTACGCCGCGCTCAAACAGCAAAGTTTCGATATCTTCGCGAGTGGTGTAGATGGCGGCGGTGAGAGCCGCCGGGCCGGTACCGACGATAATCACGTCGTGCTTGGGGACTTCGGTGGAGTCGGCCATATTTATTTAGGCGACGGCCGGTGCTAAGCGTGCGAGGTTATAGCCGACAATGACTTCTTGCGAGTCGTCGTGCCTGGTAACAACGGTGACAGGAACGGTGAGAGCGCCGCTCAGGCTCTGGGCCTCGGCTTGGCGGTGAGGGTGTTTGTCGATGTTGACTTCGTCGTAAGTCATACCTTTGGTGCCGAGATACTTTTTGACCATTTGGCAGTAGCCGCAGGTGTTGCTGGTGAAGATTGTGATGTTTTTGACCATATTGGTCTCCCTCTTATAGCGAGTCGGATACTCCGCCGTGTCTCTCAGGTACGGCATATTTCCGGCGCGTTTGTTTATTTTATGTGCTCTAGTTCAGAACAATTCTGACCGTATGCCCGATTATATATAGTGCTTGCCAAAAGTTCAAGACACTATATATTGTGCTTTTTACTCCAAATTAGCCTTATTGACCGATTTTGTGCAAGGTGACGTCAAACACCAGATCGGCGTTGGCCGGAATGCCCGAGCCGGCTGGCGGACTGGCGCCGTAAGCCAGATTGGCCGGAATCAGCAAGCGGCGGGTGCCGCCGACCTTCATGCCGGGAATTCCCTGCGACCAGCCGGCAATCACGCCGCTGAGCGGGAAGCTGAGCGGTTGGCCGCTGTCTAGTGAGCTCTGAAAGACGGTACCTGTGGCGGCCACAGCGCCGGTGTAGTCGACGGTAACAGTGTCACCGGCCTTGACTGCCTCCCCCGTGCCGGGCGTGCTGTCGATAGCCTGCAGGCCGGCAATAGATGCTACCGGCGTAAAGCCGGCCAATGGTTTACCTTGTAGTTGTTTGCTTGGATCCACTTTTTTTACCTCCGGGGTTGTTGCCGTTGCCGACTTATCGTTCTTATTCTGGACTGACTGCACAATAATGCCAATGGTTAGGGCCGACGATGTTAATAAAAACAGGCCTGCCAAAAACAATGCAAAGGCGCGTTCGCGTTTTTTAGCCATCTATTCCTCCTTAAGTTGGATAACTATTACCGGCGTTGGTCACAAACAGGTCGTGGGGGTGGCTTTCGCTGAGGCTGGCGCTGGTGATGCGGCGCAGGACGGCCGTTTCCCAGAGCTGGGGAATGCTGGTGGCGCCGACGTAGTAAAAGCCGGAACGGACACCCTCCATCATGGTGCCGGCGACGGTTTCAAGGTCGCCGCTACAGGGTACCAGGCCCTCGACGCCCTCGGCCACCAGGACGCTCTTGTTAGTGTAGCTTTTGCCGTGGAATTCGTCTTCGGAACTGATCTTTTTACCGCGTTCCATGGCGCCGATAGAGCCCATGCCGCGGTAGGTTTTGAAGCGGTAGGTTTTGGCGCCGCCGTTGATAATGCTCTGGAAGCGGCGCGGCACTTGGTCTTTGGTAAATTCGACGATTTTGCCCGGTGATTCCTCGGTAGCAGCAAACAAACGCCCCATCATAACCGATGAGGCGCCGGCGGCCAGAGCCTTGGTGATGTCCCCCATGTAGTTGATGCCGCCGTCGGCTATTACCGGTACGCCGTGCTTTTTGGCGGCGGCGGCCGATTCGAGAATGGCCGTTAGCTGGGGCACGCCCATGCCGGAGACAATCCGGGTGGTACAGATGGCGCCCGGACCCATACCGACGCGCAAGCCGTCGACGCCGGCCTTTATAAGAGCCTCGGCGCCTTCGGCGGTGGCGATGTTACCGGCAATGACGTCGACTTTGTGGTGCTTTTTGATAAATGCAACGGCTTCGATGACAAATTTGGAGTAACCATGAGCCGAATCGACGACAATAACATCGACACCGGCCTTTACCAAGGCCTCAACCCGCTGTTCGTAGCCGGGGCTGGAACCAACGGCCGCGCCCACCAGAACGCCGGCCTTTTTGACCTTGGCGACTTCGGCAGACTGGTCTTTGATGGTCAGGTTGCGGTGAATAATGCCGATACCGCCGAATTTGCCCAGGGCAATGGCCAGTTTGCTCTCGGTAACAGTGTCCATTGGTGCGGCCACCAACGGTGCCTTAAGGGTAATATTGCGGGTTAGCTTGGTGGTCAGGTCAATCTGGGCACGAGAAAACCCGGCGTAGCCGGGCTTAAGTAGAACGTCGTCGAATGTCAGGGTCGGGGTGAGGTCGATTTCCATATTTTATTCTACCCTGTTCGGGGGTCTTTTGTCAAAATACTTACGCTACCAGCCACCGCCGCCACCGCCGCCACCGCCGCCACCGGAGAAGCCGCCGCCCGAACCGCTACTGCCGGAGCTACTGGGTGCCGTAAAAGCACTATTAACGGCCGAGCCGATGCCGCTGTTCAGGCTGCTGGCCAGATAGGCGGCGTTAAAAGTGGTCCAGTTGCCGTTGTACCAGTCGGGCGGGCTGGTATACAGGCTGGCGAACTGCCCGGCCCACTGCTGTTCCACGCCCAGAACCATGGCGTAGGGTAGCAGTTTCTCAAATAATTCGACGGTTTTGACAGGTTCGCCGGCGTTGGCGGCATAGGCGGCATCCGGGCCCTGCAGCTTCTTAAGGCGCTCTTTTTCGGCCACTTCCAAGTACATCTTTAAGCCCAGGGCATGTTCTTTGGCGGCCGTACCCTTGGCGGTGCGGGCATCCATGGCCACCAAGGAGACAATGGCTATCAGGCCGCCGAGCACACCGCCAATGATGGTGTACGCGCCGAAGAAAGCGAAGCATAGCAGCAAGATGAAGATGCCGCCCAATACTTTCAGCCCGCTGTGCCGGGAAGCCAGGTTCTTGACGGAGTTATCGGCAAAATAGCCGCCGGCCGTCAGGTCGCCCTGCAACTTGGCTTGGAGCTTGCCCACCAGGCTGTAGAGTTTATTTTTACTAGCCGAAATGTCAATCTCAGCTCCGGCTACTGGGTTGTCGAAAAGCTTGTTGAGGAGCATTTGTTCGGGCTCGTCGAGCCCCTTGAAATCCGGGTTAACCAGTTGGAGCGTGTAGCTGAGGGTATCTTTGCGTAGCTTACGGTCGTTTTTCTTTTCTACAATTTTGATGTAGCCACGCACCGCCAAGTCGATGATGGTAGCTATGATATCGCGGTTATTAACTTTGAAGTCCGCCAGTGCGCCCATGGCCATGGGCTTCATGTCGTCCGGAGCGTCATATTGCGGAATGATGACACCTCTGCCTTTGGCATCGCGTCCCCGCCGCCACCAGTAGCGCAAACCGCCGCCGCCCAGTAGCACCAGCGGCACCAGCACGCCGCCGATCGGCTTGGCATATTCGGCTAGGGTTTCGTACCACTTGGAAGACTGGAAGTAGCGAGACTATCCCTTGACACCACGTATCATCTGTAGTACACTTAGAGTATGAAAACACCAAAGTACACGATAGATACACTACATAAAGAGTTCCCTAACGATGATGTCTGCTTAGACTTTATCTTTCAAAAGCGTTACGGACACCTAGATTACTGCCCTAAGTGCGGAGTAATTACTAAGTTCTATCGCATCAAAACTCGTAAGTATTACAAATGTCCTCATTGTGCTTTTGAACTCTATCCACTGGCTAATACGATATTTCATAAGTCCGACACACCGCTTACTAAGTGGTTCTTTGCCATCTACTTATTCAGTAACGGTAAAAACGGTACAAGTGCTAAGGAACTTGAGCGACATTTAGGAGTTACATATAAAACGGCTTGGAGAATGGCAAAGCAGATACGCTTAATGCTACAAGAGAATGGTGGTATGCTCTCAGGCATAATTGTGTCCAGTACCCCCTAAACTAGACACGTATACTTGTTAGTAAATTAGGAGGT
>PFOA01000059.1 GCA_002792275.1 Candidatus Saccharibacteria bacterium CG_4_10_14_0_2_um_filter_52_9
ACGATACCGCCTTTGGCTTCGGCCAGGGGTAAGGGTGAAACGAGCGGGGTAAGAGCCCGCAGTTCCCAACGGTGACGTTGGGAAGAGGTAAACCCTGCCTGCCGCAAGGAGATGGATACTTTAAGGCCTAAAGCCTAAAGCGTCCCGCTAAGGACCCATCACAAAAACCGCTCGAGTCTGCGAGCAATCGTAGACCTAGATAGATGACCAGTCAGGGCCTCGGCCCGTGACAAAACCCGGCTTACAGATAGTCTGACCTTTATTATTTAGTGGCGGCTTTGACAACGGCCGTGAAGGCGGCTGGTTCGTTGACAGCCAGTTCGGCCAGGATCTTGCGATCTAGGGTGATGTTGGCGGCTTTTAGGTCGGCAATCAGCTTGCTGTAGGTGGTGCCATTCATACGGGCGCTGGCGTTGATGCGGGCGTTCCACAATTCGCGGAAAGTACGCTTGCGGTTCTTGCGGTCGCGGGTGGCAAACTGCAGGGACCTGGTAACGGCCTGGCGGCCGCGCTTAATACTAACGCGGTTAGGGTGCGAAAAGCCCTTAGTGGCCTTGCGGATCTTTTTATGCTTGGCGTGACTGGTGACGCCTCTCTTAACCCTCATCCTTATACTCCTAAATTCTTCTTGATGTTCTTGGCCATTTTGCCGGTTCGGGTGCTGAGGCCACGCAGACTGCGCTTGCGGCTACCGCTCTTTTTACCCAGAAAGTGGTTGAGGTTGGAACTGCCAACCCGGACTTTACCGTTCTTGCTTATCTTGACACGGTCTTTGGTGCCACTATGCGTCTTCAGTTTTGGCATTCGATTCTCCTTCTTCTTGGGGCTTTGCCTGGTAGGCAACGGTGCTCTTGCCGCTGTTTCTGATAACGAAACTTAGTTGTTTGCCGGCCAGTTGCGGCTGTTGGTCGACTACAATTGTATCACCGAAGTCTTCGATTACCTTTTGGGCAATCTTGAAACCGATTTCCTTATGAGCCTGCTCACGGCCTCTGTAAAACAGGGTGACCTTAACCTTGTGACCGGTTTCCAGGAACTTGGCGACCTTGCCCATTTTTATCTGCAGGTCGTGGGCGCCGATCTTGAGTCCGAAGCGCATTTGCTTCATGTCAAGCGATTTGGTGGTTTTGCGGTTCTTTTGCAGCTGCTTGGTGCGCTGGTAATTGAACTTGCCCCAATCGACGATTTTGCAGACCGGCGGGTCGGCATCCGGTGATATCTCCACCAGGTCCAGGTCACGCTCCTGCGCAATAGCTAAAGCTTCTTGTTTGCTCAAGATGCCGAGCTGCTTACCTTCATCATCGATGACTCGCAGCTTTGGTGCCCGAATTTGATCATTCAGGCGGGTGTATTTAGCTATGACCTAGTCTCCCGCTTATCCATTAAGTATTAGTTTTAATGTACCCTGCATTTTAACAGATGACAGCTCAGAGGTCAAAGTATTCCCAGGCTTTTCAGGACTTCGTCTTCTGTCGGTTCGTCAATGACCCGCTGGCTATTTAAGCGTAAGGCAATAGATTGGCGAATGAAGCCGCTACGGGTTTGGTAGTTGGCTTTGGCGGCTTTGTCGAGTTGCTGGAGCAATCTGGCCGACACTCTTAGATATACAATCTGGCTACGCATGTACAATGTACCTCGTTTGTACTTCCATTGTACTGCTACAGCGAAAAGGTAGGGTGGTAAAAGGCGGCCTTGCTCGCCCGCGGCGTGGAAGGGAATATCCAGGTGTCATTTGCGGGGATCCTTTGAGGGGCGGTAGCGCAGGTTTATGGCTTCGGTGAGGTGTTCTTCCAGGATTATGTCGGAATCGGCCAGGTCGGCGATGGTGCGGGCGACCTTGATGGTTCGCATATAGGCTCGGGCAGACAGTTTCAACACCCCGGCAGCGCCGTTAAGCCTGATGGCTGCAGCCCGACCGAGCAGTGCCAGTTGCTTAATGTCGTCGTTAGTCATGTCGGTGTTAAGTTTACTGGGGTCGTTAAAGCGTTTGGCTTGGAGCATGCGGGCATTAATGATGGACTGTCGGAGACGTTCGTCGGCAGAGGGATCGGGTTCTTGGGTAAGTAGTTTTTCGTGATCGATATTATGAACGCTGGTGTGGAGTTCTATGCGGTCGATTATCGGACCGGACAGGCGATTGGCATAGCGTGAGATATCACTATCCGTGCAGTCGCAGGCTTTGGAGGTGCCATGATAACCGCAAGGGCAGGGGTTGCCGGTGGCGATAAAGATGAAGTTGGCTGGGTAGTCCGCCCGGCCGCGGGCGCGGGAGATGCTAATCTGTCTGTCTTCCAGGGGTTGCCGCAGGGCTTCCAGGGTGTCGTGGCCGAACTCAGGCAACTCGTCGAAGAATAAAACACCGCGATGAGCCAGGCTCAGCTCGCCCGGTAACAGCCCGGCGCCACCACCGGTAATAGCGACGTAACTGGCGCTGTGATGGGGCGAGCGGAACGGTCGCTTGGTTATGATCTGCTCGTAGTCCTGGCTGGCCAGACTATGCAGGTGTGTTACCTCAAGCATCTCCTCACGGTTCAGGGGTGGAAGGATCGAGGGCAGAGCCTTGGCCAGCATGCTTTTACCGGTACCGGGCGGCCCGTTAAAGAAGACGTTGTGCCCACCGGCAGCCGCAATTTCCAGGGCGCGTTTGGCTTGCTCCTGGCCAACAACTTCGCTGAGTCGAGGCAGGTTAGCAGGCCCAGCCAGAGCTGGCTGATACCTGCCAGCCCCGGTCTTGATGATCTGGAGCGGTAAGGACTGATTCAGGTGGCCATAGAGTTGGCTCAGGTTGCCGATTGGTATCAACGTAATTTGGGGAATCAATTGAGCTTGTTTGAGGTTGTCGGTCGGTATGTAAAAAGTAGTAAGACCTTTGGAGCGGCCAACCAGGATCTTGCCAATGATGCCGCGAACCGCCCGAACATCGCCGCCCAGGCCAAGCTCACCAATAAAGGCCCCTTTGGAATACAGGGGTGAGTTGACCTGGCCGTTACTCAGCAGGATGGCCACGGCAATGGCCAGATCAAAACTGCTGTCGGCTTTGGGAACATCGGCCGGTGCCAGGTTAATGGTTACCCGTTTACGCGGTAGCATTATATGGCTAGTTGCGAAGGCACCCCTGATACGTTCGCGTGATTCGTCAACCGCTTTGCTGGCCGAGCCGACAATAATAATGTTCGGCAGGTTATTTGATAGGTGACATTCGATATCAACGATCGTTCCGCTGTTCCCGGACGAGATAATAGCTTGCACGTGAGAGCTCATATTGGTTAACCTCCTAATGGCGTCCTCACGCACCGGTTTAGACACAAAGTAAAACACCTTGTCCCAGGAAAGACAAGGTGTTTTAACAATTATTTAAGATTTTTGTTTAACTTTTGGTTGTTAAGGTTTTGGTTGTTTAGTCAGGGATAACGACTTGCGAGAAATCGTTATCCCCAGAGAGCTTTTTGTTTTTGAGCACTTAATTTGTTCAAGTGCTATACGTATCTTATAGAATAGGGTTCAGGCCGTCAATAACAATTATGGTTAAATATTTCACAAACCTGTGCATAACTTTTGGCCAGCATAAGCGGATTGACAAAAAGGGTCCGCCGTGCTAGGATTAACGGGTAAGTCAAAAAACAAAAACGTCCTACAATTTAGCCACGAAGCCCTCGCGGGGGCGGACTTACAAAACCAAAACGGAGGAATCCGTATAGCGCTCTGTTACGGCCGCAAGGCTATCAGAGCGGTCAGTTTCGCCGTAGGGCGGCAAGCGCTCCAATAGTCTAATAATTATGAGCGGATTTGTCGCCCCGGCACCATTTTTCTTTTGAGCTATTATCATGATCGGTAAATTTATAAAAAATAAGCATGTACTTAGGCTTAGCGGTCTGCTGACTGTAGACGGCCTGCTGTTTGCCGGCAGTGATGCCGCCAGAGTACCTTCGTTTATAGTTATGGTCGGCTTTTTGCTGTTGGCGGTTACGCTGTACTACTTTATATACGCCGGACTCGGCATAACAAAGGTGTATGGACTCAAAATCAGAGGTAGACGTCAACTGGCACTGTATTTGACGGTTATTACGGCCGGCTTGATCGCACTGCAATCCATTGGCCAGCTGAGCCAGCGCGATGTAACCGTCTTGCTACCGCTGGCAATTATTGCCTATCTCTATAGCGCCTATGCTAAAACTGCCCGGCGCAATTTCAGCGGCTAGCCTGTTATAATATAGGCATGAATCCATCTACACCGTCATCACCCGAAATGCCGGGCATGCAGTTACCGGCACCGATGGAACAACTGCCTGTACCCGGGCCAACACCAGAGGTAGACCCATCAGTTGCCGAAACCGGCCAACCAGCCGCCCCTGAGCGGGTACCAGCCGCCCCGGTCGCGCCGCCGCTGGCCGTGCCTGTACCACTGCCCACACTACCCATACAGCCGGTGCAGTCTCCGCAAGCCGATGTTACTGCAACAACACAATCGGCCTCCTTGATTGCTGACGACGGCGATTTAATCGAAAAAGAGTGGGTTAACAAAGCCAAGCAAATCGTGGAGCGCACCAGAGATGACCCTTACAAGCAAAGCGAAGAGTTAACAGGGGTAAAAGCCGATTATATGAAAAAGCGCTACAACAAGACGATTAAACTTAATAAGTAGACTAAATGGCAACACTTTTTATCATCCTGGTCATCATCGTAGTGATGATTTTGATCGCCGCCCCGATCGTTTTTTTACAAACGCGTCGAACATTTCGTGAACAAAAAAACTATGAGCGCGGCCTTAAAATGGTGCCGCTACATATCCATCTACCGCCGGCCAGCGACGATACCGAACTAGGCAGTCGCGATGTTCGTGACGTAACCGACGAAACCATCAGTAAGGCACAGATCATCTATAACATTATAGCCAGCACCTTTCTGAAAACATTTAGGAGTAATTTCTACGGTCAGCGGCACTTTGCCTTTGAGATTGTCGGCAGTCAGGGGTTTGTTTATTTTTATGCCGCAGTGCCGATTAACCTGGTGGATGTCGTTAAGCAGGCCATTAACAGTGCTTATCCGACAGCCAGGATAGAAGAAGTAGCCGAACACAACATCTTTAGTCCGGTGGGGCGGAGCAGTGGTACCTTGGGCGGCGAGCTGACCCTTAAAGAACATTACGCCTACCCCATAGCCACTTACCAGGATCTAAAGCGCGATGCCATGCAATCGCTGTTGAACGCCATGTCTATTCTGGGTAAAGAGGACGGCGCCGGTATTCAGATCCTGATGCGCCCGGCTAATCCCTCTTGGCGCAAGGTAGCCAACGATGTCGCCGATCGCAAGCGCCAGGGTAATAAAGGCCTGGGTGTCGGCGGTCTTATGAAAGACCTGACAGTGGCTTTTGTAAAACCGCCCGAAGGCAGTAAAGACGACCCCAAGAAGCCCGAACTATCCAATCTGGAGCAGGCCACGCTGGACGCCATCGACGAAAAAACCCGCCACCCCGGTTACGAAGTCATAATAAGAGTGGTCGCCTCATCTAACATCAGCCAGCGCGCCCAGGCCATATTGGGCAATATCGTGGCCAGCTTCAGTCTATATGACGCGCCGGGCAAAAACGGCTTCAAGTACACCCCAGCCAAAGATATAGACGGCCTCATAACGTCGTACATTATGCGTTTCTTTCCCCAGCACCATAATAAGAACATCCTCAACTCCGTGGAGCTGGCGACACTGTTTCACTTCCCGGACGAGCGCAGTATTCCTACCAGCCAGTTGACCAGGCAGGAATCCAAGCAGGTCGACGGCCCACGCAACATCCCCGAAGAGGGGCTGTTACTGGGCTACAACCTGTTCCGGGGCGCCAAGAAGCCGATTCGCCTCAGCCTGCACGATCGCCAGCGCCACATGTACGTCGTTGGTCAGACCGGTACCGGTAAATCTACCTTCCTGGAGAATCTGGCTCTACAGGACATGCTCAAGGGCAATGGTTTTGCTTTTGTGGATCCCCACGGCGACGTGGCTGAAAAATTGTTATCCATGGTACCCAAGGAACGAACCGAGGACGTCATCTATTTCAGCCCGGCCGACATGGACTACCCGATGGGCCTTAATTTATTCGAATTTGATAACCCCAATCAGAAAGATTTCCTGATCCAGGAAGCCCTGAATATGCTACAAAAGTTGTATGATCCACAACATCAGGGCATCATGGGACCGCGTTACGAGCACATCTTCAGGAATGCCGCCCTGGCTATTATGGCCGATCCGGCCGGTGGTACCTTCGTGGATATCCCCAAACTGTTCCGCGATCCGCAATTCTTAAAGCAAAAATTACAACACGTTAAAGATCAAACCGTCCTGGACTTCTGGCAAAAGGAATACCCGGCCGGCCAGCGCTCTAATGAGTCGGGTGAGGTTACCAGTTGGTTCGTTAGTAAGTTCGGTGCTTTTCTGAGTAATGAAATGATGCGCAACATAATCGGGCAGACCAAGAGTGCCCTGAACCTGCGCGATATTATGGACAATAAGAAAATCCTGCTGGTGAATCTTAGCAAGGGGCGCACCGGCGACCTGAACTCCAAACTGCTGGGTATGGTATTTGTGATGAAGTTCCAGGCGGCCGCCATGAGTCGCTCTAATATACCGGAAGACGACCGGGTCGACTTTAGCCTGTATGTTGATGAGTTTCAGAACTTCTCAACCGACAGCTTTGCCACCATCATGTCCGAGGCTCGCAAGTACCACCTGAACCTGATTGTCGCCAACCAGTTTACCACCCAGCTGACTGCCGAAATCCGCGATGCCGTCTTTGGTAACATGGGTACCATCGTGTCCTTCCGCATCGGCCAGAACGACGTGGAATCGCTGGGCAAATACTTTCAACCGACCTTTGAAACCGACGACCTGCTACGGGTGCCAAACTACAACACCATCGTCAGAACCCTGATCGGCGGCGTACCGACGCATCCATTCAGTATGGTGACTCTGCCGGCGCTGGGCACGCCTAATCCGCGTCTGTCCGGAGCACTAAAACAGCTCTCGGCGGCCAAGTATGGCCGGCCCAAGGCATCAGTAGAAAAAGACATCAATGCCCGTATGGCCACCCGGGGCGAAACCCCAGCCGCGCCGCGCCAAGCCGCCGCCGCCACACCCGGCACGCCTGCCGTACCGGGCACCGGCTCATTCCTCGACGAGTGGCTGGCCAAGCGCCAACAGGGGCCGCAACCGGCCACTGCCGCCACTCCCTCTATCCAGACACGAACGCCTCTGCCGGAGGAGCCGATCCAGAGTACGCCGACAGATTTATTGCCAGCCCAAGAAACTGCAGGGCCAGCTCCCAGGATAACCACAGCACCCAAACCGGCAGTACCGCCGATTGACGGTAACAATATATCGAGCGATGAATTGGAGCAGACCGAAGTCCACAAGATTGCCAACGAACTGCGTCAGGAACTGGACGGCCCGCTAGACAGTGACGATACGATTTTTATCGATCACGACGGCTCATTCCGTCCGGCGTCGTGAGCTGGTGGCCAGGTGAACCAATAGCTCGAGTGCCAGGCCGACAATAAAACCGGCGGTGAACAGCAGTAAGAAGACAACGTAGTTATAGCGGAAGCCCATGTGCTTAGCCAGATACAGGTAGCTCGAGGTGCCCATAAAGGCCACCAGGCCGCCGCCCAGCAGGCCGGACGGGCGGCTGACAGTCTTGCCGGCGGCTTCGCTGGCTACCCGGATGACCGGCTGATGAATGACCTTGCTTAGGGCTTTTTGCGGCAAGGGTAGTTTGCGTCGAATCGTCTGCAGTTCGCGCCGCAGGGTAATAGTCTTTAGTTCACGGTCGATGTACTGCGGCTGAGCAGTTCGTGGCGTGTTTGTGGCCGCCTCAAGCTCTTCGAGCGGGTTGAGCCGGCTTTCATTGCGGGTGGTCTCGGCAATCGCCGCCCGGGCCTCGCTAGCGGTCTGGCCGGGATCCTTTTCGGCCTTGGCCGGTTTTTCGGGCGCGGCCTGGGCAGACAACCGCTCCGCCTGGTTAGAGGCTAAAACTTCTTTTTGTTCGGGGGTGGTGATTTTTTCGCTCATGCTGTGGCTGTCTCCTTGATTGCAATTTCACTCTCGCGAGCCAACAGGCTGGATCGGCTGTAGAAGTAGCCGGTCATAATTACCAGGCTGGCGGCGATGAACAAGGTTGTGCCGGGGCCGGTGTTGGGCAGGGTGGTAGTGGTAGCAACTTCTATGGTCTTGACCGGGCTGGCCGGCAGTTTAATGTTGATGGCGTTGCCATAGACATTGGTCATGATCAGATCGAAGTGCGATGGGTCGCTGGAGGAGGCCGGTGTTTGCGGGATCGGATCTTTGACCTTGACGGTGATCTGGTGGCTGGCGGTCTGGCCGGCGGCAATGGTTTCGGCTGGCCAGACGACGACCTGTTCGGCGCCCAGCGTGCCGCCGTGCAGATCAGTTATATCGGCGTAGTCCAGTATATCGCTGAGGCTTTCCTGGAAGACAAAATCTTTGACATCGGCCTTGCCATGGTTTTGGGCCGAGATGGTATAGGTGATGACATCGCCGGCTTTGGCGGTTGTATTGTTAGCGTCGGCCAGGCCGGCCGTAATGTTAGCGGCAGTTTTACTGACAGCGATACAGGCGATGGTGTCGCTGGTGCTAACGCTTTGATCGCAAGGCTTGCAGTTAATGTCGTCGGGCGGAAGCAGAGGATTGTATTCGCAAACCGGTGGCGGGGTCGGAGTCGGCGTCGGTGTCGTCGTTGGGGTCGGCGTCGGTGTCGTTGTCGTCGGAGTCGGAGTCGTCGTCGGTGTCGTCGGAGTCGGTGTTGTCGTCGGAGTCGTCGTTGGGGTCGGGGCTGGGGTGTGAGTCGGTGTCTCGGGGATTTGTTCGATGACGACCGGCGTCTTCTCGGCCTTGGTCGGCAGGCCGACCGATACCAGGTTGCCGCAATCAAACATGACGTAGAAGACCTTGTTCTCGCTGTTGCGAACGCGCAGAACATGCCAGGCGTCCTGACCCCAGATATTCAGCTTGCGCATGTAAAGACGGCCGGCTCCGGAGATGTTATAAGGCGTTTCGTGGGTCGGCTTGCCGTTATAGGTTGCACCAACCGACTTCCAGCCCATGGAGTAGTAGTTGCCGGAATAGGCGTGAATGTAGAGGTCATCGGCTGCACCGATTTCTTTACAGGTTAGGCCAAAGTAGTGAACTATCGTTCCATAGTGTTTAGTACCGGAGAGACAGATTTTTTTAGCCTCAGCCGCCGAGCTGAAACCACCAACAATCATGTCATTAGTCGAATCAGCTACTGTCGATTGCGGTGGACTGAGGACAGCAAAGAACTGAACCATAAAGGCCAGCACCATAAAGACCAGACCGGTGCGGCGGATAGTGGACTCCTCGCGCATGCGCCGTGAGTAGAAGGCCAACTGGTGCACCAGACCGGGGTTGTAGGGTACTAGTGAAAGGAGTTTTTCAAACATTTTTTTGTTTAATCTTTTACAAGACTCATTTAAGCACGGAAACCTCCATAAGCACAAGTGATTTGCAACACGTTACACTTGTCGACAAGCGGCTGATTAGCTATAATAGAAGCAGTGGGACAAAACCATAAATTGTTATAAATAGGGGTGAAAGACATTGGCTGAGGCTAAAGGTAAGAAATCCGGTTATTCTGCCGACCAGATTACCGTTCTCGAGGGTTTGGAGCCGGTTCGTAAGCGTCCCGGTATGTATATTGGTGGCACCGGCCTGGAGGGGCTGCATCATTTAGTATGGGAAATTGTCGACAACGGTATCGACGAAGCCTTGGCTGGCCACGCCACCGCCGTATCTGTTAAAATGCTGGCCGACGGCGGCATAACCGTAATCGACAACGGTCGTGGCATTCCGACTGACATCCACCCCAAAACCAAAAAGAGCACCGTCGAAACGGTATTAACCGTGCTCCACGCCGGTGGCAAGTTCGGCGATGGCGGCTACAAAGTGTCTGGTGGATTGCACGGCGTCGGTGTCAGCGTGGTCAACGCCTTATCCAGCAAATTGGTTGTAACCGTTCACTATGACGGTAAAATACAGCAGCAAGAGTATGAGCGGGGCGCCCCCAAGAGCGACCTCAAAATCATCGGCAAAACCGACCGCACCGGTACCGAGATCACCTTTTACCCCGACGAAACCATCTTCAAAGAGAGTGTCCAATTTAGCTACGACAGCATCCTGGATCGCTTGCGCCACGCCGCCTACCTGACCAAGGGCGTTCACACCCATCTGGAGGAAGAAGCTACCGGTCGGCGCTACGGTTTCTATTTTGAAGGCGGTATCCAGAGCTATGTTAAGCATCTCAACATCGGTAAAGATGTCGTTGACGACGATATTTTCTACGTCGACAAAATGGCCAAAGAAGCCCAGGTCGAAATCTCACTTCAATACACCGATGCCTACACCGAAACCATCAAAGCCTTTGCCAATAACGTCCTCAACCCCGACGGCGGCACGCACCTAACCGGCTTCAAGGCCGCCCTAACGCGTGTTATCAATGACTACGCCCGCAAAAACGGCCTCATCAAAGAGAAAGAAGAAAATCTCAGCGGCGAAGACACCCGCGAAGGCCTGACTTGCATCATCCTGGTAAAACTGCCCGACCCGCAGTTCGAAGGTCAAACCAAGAACAAGCTCGGTAACCCGGAGGTGCGTGGCTATGTCGAGCAGGTGATGAACGAGCACTTCAATTACTACCTCGAGGAACATCCGGCCGTGGCTCGCAAGATCGTCGGCAAAGCCCTGTTGGCCGCCCGCGCCCGCAAGGCCGCCCGCGCCGCCCGCGACAACATCTTGCGCAAAGGCATCCTCGACGGTGCCAGCATGCCCGGCAAACTGGCCGACTGCTCTAACAAAGACCCCAAAGACTCCGAACTATATCTGGTAGAGGGCGACAGCGCCGGCGGCTCGGCCAAATCCGGCCGCGACAGCAAGAGCCAGGCTATATTGCCCCTGCGCGGCAAGGTGTTAAACGTGGAACGTGCCCGCCTCGACAAAATGCTGGCCAATAACGAAATCGTCAACCTCATTAAGGCCATGGGCGTTGGTATAGAAGAATCTTTTGATGTTTCGCTATTGCGTTACGACCGGGTAATTATCATGACCGACGCCGACGTCGACGGCAGTCACATCAGCACCCTGCTGATGACCTTCTTCTTCCGTTACATGAAGCCGGTACTGGACGGCGGCCACGTTTACCTGGCCAAACCACCGCTGTTCGAGCTGATCCGCAGTAGCCGCAAAAACTCGGTATTTATCTACGCCGAAGACGAGCTGGAAGTAGCTCTCGATGCGGCCATAGCCAAGCGCAAGCAAGAGGGCACCAAGATTGACATCAACGATGACCGCCTCAAGCAGGCCGGCTTTGTAGAGCAAAAGCGCTACAAGGGTCTGGGCGAAATGGACGCCGAACAGCTGTTTGAAACCACGATGAACCCCACCAAGCGAGTGCTGGTACAAGTTAAGGTAGACGATGCCGAAAAGGCCGACATCATCTTTAGCAAGCTGATGGGATCAGAGGTGGAATTGCGCAAGAGCTTCATCCAGGCCAACGCCAAGTTCGTAAAGGATCTGGATATTTAACATGGACGAAGATCAGAACCCGCCGGAATTATTTGAGCAGAAGCCTAATAACGAGGTGCGCCACGAGGTTTCCATGGAAGAGCGCCGCCGCGGCGTAGAACACGCTGCTGATATTATGGATTCCGGCCACTCGCACACCGTAGAACGCCGCACTGTCGAAAACGTCATGGAAGATAGCTATCTGCGTTATAGCATGAGCGTTATCATTGACCGCGCTCTGCCTGACGTCAGAGATGGTCTTAAGCCCGTGCATCGCCGCATTTTATACAGCATGTATTCTACCGGCCTGCGCTCTACCGCCCGCCACCGCAAAAGCGCCAACGTGGTCGGTGAAGTTATGGGTAAGTATCACCCGCACGGCGATTCCAGCATCTACGACGCCATGGTGCGCATGGCTCAGCCCTGGGCAATGCGCTACATGCTGGTAAACGGCCAGGGTAACTTTGGCTCGATGGACGGCGACCCACCGGCCGCTATGCGTTATACCGAAGCCAAAATGGCCCGCCTGGCCGATGAGGCTCTGGCCGACATCGACAAAGAAACGGTCGATTACCGCGACAACTACGACAACACCACCCAAGAACCTACCGTCCTGCCGGCCAAGCTACCGATATTGTTGTTAAACGGACAACTTGGTATCGCCGTCGGCATGGCTACCAACATTCCGCCGCACAACCTGAGCGAGCTGATCGATGCTGAAGTCCAACTGATCGACAAGCCCGATTCCACGCTGGATGATCTGTTACAGCACGTTAAAGGCCCCGATTTTCCAACCGGCGGCATAATTTATGGCAAAGAATCGATCTGCACGGCTTACGCTACCGGCCGTGGCGGTGTGGTTACCCGCGGTGTGGCCGAAATCGTCGAGGGCGCCAAGAACCGGCACCAAATTATCATCACCGAAATCCCTTACGCCCTCAACAAAGAAACGCTGGTGCTCAAGATCGCCGACCTGGTGCGCGACAAAAAACTGGTTGGCATCAGCGATCTGCGTGATGAAACGGCTCGCGGTAAGGTGCGCATCGTTATTGACCTCAAAAAGGACGCCTACCCCAAGAAACTGCTCAATCAGCTCTACAAACTAACACCATTGCAAACCAGTTTCCACTTTAATATGATGGCCTTGATCGATGGCATTCAACCGCGCGTGCTGGGCCTGCAAGACATTCTGAGCGAGCACATCAAGCACCGCGTGGTGGTCATCCGGCGCCGCACTATCTTTGAGCTCAAGAAGGCCAAGGAACGCGCCCACATCCTGGAAGGCCTCAAGATCGCCCTCGATCACATCGACGAAGTTATTAAAGTCATCCGGGCTTCCGACACTACCGAAGACGCCCAGGCCAATCTAATCAAGAAGTTTAAGCTGACCGAGATCCAGGCCAAGGCTATTTTGGCCATGCAGTTACGCGCCCTGGCCGGCCTGGAACGCCAGAAGGTCGAAAACGAGCTGGCCGAACTGCTTAAGCTGATTGCCAAGCTGGAAAGCATTCTGGCCAGTGAAGCCAAAATCCTCAAAATTGTTAAAGACGAACTACTGGAACTTAAAAAGCAGTACGGCGATGAGCGCCGCACCAAAGTTGTGGCTTCCGAGCTCGGCAAGATGAGCGACGAAGACCTGATTGCCGACGAGCAGGTGGCCGTAACCCTTACTGCCGCCAACTACATCAAGCGCAGTCCACTGGCCGAATACAAGCGCCAGGGCAGGGGCGGCAAGGGTCGCCGCGGCATGGCTACCCGCGAAGAAGATGTCATTGAGCACGTCGTTAGCGCCAGCACCCACGATTTTCTGCTGTTCTTTACCAACAAGGGTCGGGTCTTCCGCCTCAAGGCCTACGAAGTGCCGGCGGTGGGCCTGAACGCCAAGGGCGTGGCCATTGTCAATCTGTTACAGCTTCAGCCCGAAGAGACCGTTAGCAGTGTGATTAACATCAGTAAGTCCGACAATGCCGCCAACCTGATCATGTGTACCGTCCGCGGCGTAGTCAAGAAAACACCGTTTGCCCAGTACCAGAACGTTCGCACCAGCGGTCTAATAGCCATTAACCTCGACGAAGGTGACGAGCTGAAGTGGATTCGCATGACCGATGGCGACGACGAAGTGGTTATATCCACCTCTCTGGGCCAGGCCATCCGCTTCCACGAAAAGGGCGCCCGGCCAATGGGCCGCGTCTCGCGCGGTGTTCGCGGCATCCGCCTGCGCCCCGGCGACCGCGTCATCGGCATGGACATCGTAGAAGAAGGCAGTGACATCTTTGTAATCAGTAAATACGGCTACGGCAAGCGCACCAAGGTCGCCCAGTTTACGCCGCACGCCCGTGGCGGCGTCGGCATCCGCTCGGCCGTGGTTAACGACAAAACCGGCGAATTGATAGGTGTTAAGCGCCTACTCGGCGAAGACCAAGAAGTAATCATCATCAGCCAGCAAGGCCAGACCATCCGCTTGGGCCTGAAAGACATCTCAGCCCTCGGACGTGCCACCCAAGGCGTCCGCATCATGCGCCTCAACGACGGTGACCAGGTAGTTTCACTAGCCCTGGTCGATAAAACCGAAGACATTCCCGAAGATGAACCCGCTCCCGAGCTCATCCCTGACGCTGGCAAAACCAAGCCCAAAGACGAAACCAAGGCCGAACCCGCCCCCGAAGACTAGCAACGGTCAGTCTTCCATCCCACGACCGTGTATACAGCGTGTATACAAAAGGTACACACCGTGTACCTACTCCAGCAACCCACGGTGGGGATACAATGTACTTCGTTTGTACGTCTATTGTATGGCTACGCCCATGACCCCCATAATAAAATAACTTCTTGCTCATGCCTGCGGATCCCGCCAACCTGACAGATATTATGGCGCCGCACCGACTGATAGACCGTAAGAGCATTACCGAAGAAGACCGCATCGGCCTTATTCGTGTTGCCGATCATCTGGAACACCAGAATAGAACCCTCATCGGCGAGGTCGCCAGAGAGGGCCGTCTGCCAGGCGACGAAGTCCCGAGCCGCGACAGGGACGAAGTACTGGAACTGGCTCAAGGCTTTACCGTCGTATCAATTGGCCATACGGCTGTAGAGGCTATGGCCGGCCAACTGCAGCGGCACTTGGCCGAAACCGCTTAAGCGTTGCAAGTATAACAACTTATAGTGTCTGTTTACCCCTTGACGAAAGGGGTCTTCGGGGAGTACGATGGTCTGAATGGCTTGACGTGGGGCTCTATGAGTCTCTCCGCGAAATGGCCATTTGATCGTTAAAAATTGAGTAGTGCAAATCAACGTCAGTTCATTTAGCACCACATATGTTTCGATGTAAGTTGGTGCGTGAACTGTTTTAGAATAGTCAGTTTGAACTGTTGGAGCAATCCAATTGGTCAAATGTTCGACTGAAGTCAAAGAACAGATTCTTTTTTTGGAGAGTTTGATCCTGGCTCAGGATGAACGCTGGCGGCGTGCCTAAGACATGCAAGTCGAGCGGTAAGGCTTTCACAGATTATTTAACCAAGCCAGGTCGCAGAAATTTCGGCTGAAATTTTCGCATCGTTCTTCGCAAGAGGAACAAGTAACCAGGCATAAATTCACAGAGTTATTGTGGGTCCGGTTGAATAATGTGTGAAAGTACACGAGCGGCGGACGGCTGAGTAACACGTAGGAACGTACCCCAAACTGAGGGATAAGCACCAGAAATGGTGTCTAATACCGCATGTGCCCAGCATCTTTTTCGAAAGATGCTGGGTAAAGCTTCGGCGGTTTGGGAACGGCCTGCGCATGATTAGCTTGTTGGTGAGGTAATAGCTCACCAAGGCGACGATCATTAGCTGGTCTGAGAGGATGATCAGCCAGACTGGGACTGAGAACGGCCCAGACTCCTACGGGAGGCAGCAGTAGGGAATTTTCCACAATGGGCGAAAGCCTGATGGAGCAACGCCGCGTGCAGGACGAAGGCTTTCGGGTCGTAAACTGCTTTTATATGTGACGATTATGACGGTAGCATATGAATAAGGATCGGCTAACTCTGTGCCAGCAGCCGCGGTCATACGGAGGATCCAAGCGTTATCCGGAATTACTGGGCGTAAAGAGTTGCGTAGGTGGCATTGTAAGTTGGTAGTGAAAGCGTTCGGCTCAACCGGATATACATTATCAAAACTGCAAAGCTAGAGGATGAGAGAGGTTATTGGAATTCCTAGTGTAGGAGTGAAATCCGTAGATATTAGGAGGAACACCGATGGCGTAGGCAGATAACTGGCTCATTCCTGACACTAAGGCACGAAAGCGTGGGTAGCAAACGGGATTAGATACCCCGGTAGTCCACGCTGTAAACGATGGATGCTAGCTGTTATCGGTATCGACCCCGGTAGTAGCGAAGCTAACGCGTTAAGCATCCCGCCTGTGGAGTACGGTCGCAAGACTAAAACATAAAGGAATTGACGGGGACCCGCACAAGCGGTGGAGCGTGTTGTTTAATTCGACGGTAAGCGAAGAACCTTACCCAGGTTTGACATCCTTGGAAGCTCTACGAAAGTAGAGTGTGCTTTATTGAGCCAAGTGACAGGTGATGCATGGCCGTCGTCAGCTCGTGTCGTGAGATGTTTGGTTAAGTCCATCAACGAGCGCAACCCTTGTGATTAGTTGAATTTTTCTAATCAGACTGCCCTGGTAACAGGGAGGAAGGAGGGGATGATGTCAGGTCAGTATTTCCCTTATATCTGGGGCTACAAACACGCTACAATGGCCGGTACAAAGGGCAGCCAAGTCGCGAGACGGAGCAAATCCCACCAAAACCGGTCTCAGTTCGGATAGCAGGCTGAAACTCGCCTGCTTGAAGTCGGAATCGCTAGTAACGGTAGGTCAGCTATACTACCGTGAATACGTTCCCGGGTCTTGTACAAAATAAATGCGCCTGGCAGTGCATTGGACTAGGTGGTGAAAATCCACCCTTAGTAGCTGAGAGCAGGACATCTCTGGTAACAGAATGTCTGAAGGACTCAATAAGTGAACGGTAGTCTTTACTGATTGTTTTACGACAATCAACGGTGTTTTCGACTCTACAATGTGTACATGGAGGAAGAAAACCAAAACGCAACTTTGTTGCGCCGAAAAGCCGGTAAGGAATGCCCGAAACAGCCCAATGCGTGACCCAGGGAGATCCTCGTAACGAGTGTAATTTTGTCGGCTTGCCGACTGGTTACGAGGAAGTCAGCAGAGCTCATAGTACCTTTATTTACCTCTGTTAATTTGGTATAATAAAGGGAAGGAGCGAACCCTATGCTCGAGCCTTAAGGCATAGGGACTCGCTAGGTGCGTTAGACGCGCACGCCTAGTGGGGCGCGACAGAGATTACCTGATCGCAATCACCGCCCGTCAAACCATGAAAGTCGCCAATACCTGACGTGCCAGCTTGCCTGGCCCTAAGGTAGGGGAGATGATTGGGGTTAAGTCGTAACAAGGTATCCGTACGGGAACGTGCGGATGGATTACCTCCTTTCTAGGGAGAAAACTAGCAGTCTGCGGAGCAATCCCTTGCGAGCTAGGTCGATCTTGGTACATCGTAAATCAGTACTGACGATGTACGCTATCCAGCTTGCTGGACAAGATATCAGTATCTGTAACACGATGAATGACGTTGCATTTGCACTACTCAGTTTTTAACAGCCAAAAGAGCGCTCTGCGAGGGCGCTTTTTTGCTTAGTTAAATCTTGCGTTCGTAGAGGGCGGTGAAGTAGTTTTTATA
>PFOA01000060.1 GCA_002792275.1 Candidatus Saccharibacteria bacterium CG_4_10_14_0_2_um_filter_52_9
CAGTTGGTTGATAGTTTTATTAACCCGGCCTTTACCCTGTTATTTGGCCAGGCGCTCTCTCAACGGACTTTCATTTTGCACTGGCACGACAGGGCGGCCAGCTTCAGCTGGGGTGCCTTCGTTTATGGACTGATGAACTTCGTCTTCGTCATGTTGGCAGTCTACGCACTGTTTAAATACCTGAAACTCGACAAACTCGACAAACCCAAGGAAAAAGCCAAGTAGCTATGCAACTATCCGAAGACGAGTGGAAGCAAAAACTTACCAAAGAGCAATACCAGGTGTTACGCGAAAAAGGCACCGAGCCACCGTTTAGCGGTACGTTGCTAAATGAAAAAGGCAGTGGCGATTTTGTCTGCGCGGCCTGTGGTGCCCCAGTTTTCAAGAGTGACACCAAATATGATTCAACAACTCCCGGCCTGATCGGTTGGCCGAGTTTTTCCGATGTTGCCGACGGAGATGCAGTTGAACTGGTAGACGACAATAGCTTTGGCATGCAGCGCACCGAGGTTATATGCAAAAACTGCGGAAGTCACCTTGGGCATCTTTTTGAAGATGAGTCTTCGTCGAACGGAAAGCACTACTGTATCAATTCCTGCTCACTGGATTTCAAAGCCAAAAAATAATAGTTTTTCGTCACCGAGCGCTTAATTACCTTTTTGTTCACCACCCTTCGGCAAAAAGTTCTTCTTGCTAATTATCGAACCGCCGGTTTCGGACTCAAGCTGTTTTCGGGCCTTGCCGGCCACGCCACCGCCGCGCCTGGCGGCATCTTGATTTTTGTCAAAACCCTGAGCGTCATCGGTGCGCGTGATTTCGGTGGTGGACGCTTCGCCCAGCATGGTGAAAATCAATTCCAGATCTGTCATGTGGTCTCGCAAATTTTCTCTTTTCAGCCCCTTAAGTTTTTTATATTGACTGGGAGTCACACCAAAGGCCGCCTTGGATATCTCGGCCGTTAATATTGAATACCCTTGCCCAGCTTTAACGCCGCGCTTTTGCCATTCGTCCGTCAGCTCTTCACGGACGGCAATGCCCCGGGCGCGTTTTTCGATCCAATCGTCGCTATAACCTTTGGCTCGGTAAACGGCTTTCATTCGTTTCGCGGCCAATTCCGGGTTTTCGATTTCCTGAATTCGTTCGTAGCCAACTTTAGCCAACCAGCGCTTAAAAGGCTCGGCCTTGGGGCTTGGAACAGACTGGATAAGCCGGAATATACCCTCGGTGTGCCAGCAGGGTAGTTTTTGCTTACCACCGCTGGTCTCAACGTTGAGCAAAAGGGGCGGTACAATTTGTACCGCCCCTTTATCCACAGTCTCCATAATTTTAGCTAGTTCGACATCACGCAGGCGTAGACGTCTTAAATACTGTGATGGATCTGCTGAGTCAGTTAAAGCTGCTACAACATCAGCAATCACGAACCACCACTCACCGCCGTGCAGTACCTTGCGGATCTCGCGCTGTCGGAACAGAGCTATTTTAGTCGTCTCGTCATCGGTCATTACTATGAGTGTAGCAAGCCGATATTAAATAATCATTAAACCGGCTAATTTTACTACAAAGCTTTATAAGTATTTCGTATCACGCTATTGCATAAAAAGCTAAAATCTGCTACACTATAATAGTGATTCTTAAAAACCAATAATCATTTAAAGAATATGAATCAAACCCCAACCTTGGCGTTGAAGCGTTTGGTGAGCCACTGGTGGATGCTGGATTTGGCCCCCGCAATACAACATTACATAAACACCCAATCTATACACTAGCCAGCCATCCAAATTTAATTATTCGGCCGTATGAAGGGCTAGAATCATACGATTATTACCGTGGTCCGTTTGGCGATGTAGAGCCCCATACGCATCAAGAGAATATCGCTCGCGGGTTAAATTACCTTGACGAAGAATACGGTTTGCATACTCCTGGCCTTTCAATGGCACGCGAGTATGCGTACTCACGTACGAAAGAGTCCCATGGTGGCCAAACCGAGCATAGGTATCAGCCTTATGTGCTTGCAAATCGGATCGAGGGAATACCTTTTTTCCCAGAAAGGCTCCACGAAATTCCGGAGTCAATTACTACCAATGCCTTTAGCGAAATCATTCGTTACCACGAAGATATGTTGACCAAATCCGGATACTATCTAGAGGATGTACGTTTGCCGCAATTGATGTGGGGCAAAGGACCTGGAGATCAAGAAAAGAAGGTATACTTCATCGATGTTGAATCAATTCCAGATGTAATAGATAACGATAGTTCAATCACGGCTAGTAAAGGTCCTTATTTCCTATCTGCGTATGCTCAATACAACGGCATGATGCTTACCAGAGACCTTATAGCTCTTGAAACCGCCTATGGCAAGCGGTATAGTCAACTGCGCACAGAGCTAGGAAAGCTGTTTCTCGATTATATTGCTTTAGACGATGCTCGTACGAGTGCGGAAGGAGCATTTGATCATCTTACATCTCATCCAGATATGCTCCCTGAAGAGGGGGATATGGTAGATGAAGTCCTAAGGGTCGCCAAACAAGCTAGGAGCCAAGAGGCTCAATAGTTCGAACTGTACTTGGTACCCCAGCTGGCCATTTGCTTGAGGATAGGTCGTAGGTCTTCACCTTTTTCGGTGAGGGTGTATTCGGTGCGGGGCGGAACTTCGGCGAAGCTGGCTTTGGTGATAACGCCGTGGGCTTCCAGGTCGTCGAGGCGCTGGCTAAGGGTTCGCGGGTTGATATTGCCGACGGTTTTTTCGAGTTCGCAGAAACGCTTTGGGCCGGCAAATAGATCACGCAGGATGAGGGCCGTCCACTTATTACCAATAATCTGCATAGCCGACGCAATACAGCCGGTTTTGGATTCAATGGTTGAATTAACAGAGGAAGTTTTCATAGCTTTACAAAGTATACCATAGAGACGCAAGCAAGCTCAGTTATAATACAGGCAATGATTGATAAAAAAGCCGTGCCGACTAAGTTGCTGTGGGTGGATTTGGAGATGACCGGACTAGACGCCGAGAATGACGTTATTCTTGAGGTGGCGGCCGAAGTTACCGACTTTGAGTTCAAGACTATTGCCAGCTACGAAGCCATCGTACAACAGCCGCGCGACATAGTAGTCGACCGCATGCAAAAAAACATCTGGTGGGCGGACTTTCCGGCCAACCGTGATGAATTCGTTAACAAGCTGGATAGTGGCAAGCCGTTAGGGCAGGTCGAAAAGGAATTAATCGCCCTGGTGACCGAACATTTCGGTGCTGAAGCGGCCGTGCTGGCGGGCAACAGCATTCACAACGACCGCAACTTTATCAAAAAGTGGTGGCCGGGGCTAGATCTTAAATTACATTACCGCATGCTCGACGTCAGCGCCTGGAAGGTCTTAATGCAGGCCAAGTACGGCGTGCAGTTTGAGAAGAAAGAAGTGCACCGCGCCTTCGACGATATTCAGGCCTCAATTGCCGAACTTCAACATTATCTGGAATGGTTCAACCATGGATCACACGGCGATGGATCACAAAACAGTTGAAGACTACATACTGAGTATGCCGAACGCCCTGCGCGATTATCCTTTCGGCGAAGAAGTGGCAGTCTATAAAGTCGGCGGCAAGATGTTCGGTCTGATCAGCGAGGGCAAAGATCCGGTTAGGCTCAGCCTGAAGTGCGACCTGGAGTTATCAAAAATTCTGCGTGAGAAATATGTAGAGGTTCAGCCCGGCTATCATCTGAACAAGAAACACTGGAACACCCTGGTTTTAACCGGCCAAATGGAATGGGAAGAAGTCCAGGGTCTGATTCGCCACAGCTACTACCTGATTGCCGGGCCGCCCGGCTAGTCGGTGGATGCCGAACTATTAAGCTGAGTAATAAGCAATTGAGCTTGCTGGTACTGGTCGGAGAGCAGGGCTTTACCTTTGTTGCCGGAAGTATGGTTGTAGGTTTGTTGCAAATCCGTAACGTAGGTGGTTAGTTTATCGTTAACTATTTCTTTAAATGTCTGGTTGTAGGTAGTGGCGGCAGCTGAGGTTGTCAGACGGGCATCGGTTTGGGAGCTGATCTTCAGAGCCAGCTGTTTGGCTGTAACCTTGGTGCCATTGGTCGACAGATACTTTATTAGTTGTGATTGAGCACTACCCAGGCTAAGCTCGGCCGTGGCGGTGAAGTTCTTGTTGGTGGTGGAAAGATCCGGCTGTTGGTCGGCGTTGGTAGCCAGGTGGATTAGCTCCTGCTGATCCTGGGCAACAGCCACGAATGAATCCAGATTGGAACTACCGCCAAGCAGACCCTTAATGACGGTGAATACTATCAGTAATACTAGTAGACCTCCGGCTATGAAGACAGCGCGCATGGCGGCCGAGTTGCCGCCGGGCAGAGAGGCTTTATGCTGTTTGGGTTGTTCGGGATTCATGATGAAATCGTAGGGCTGAGGCTGGGCCGTGTTTGGGGCGGCCTGCTGAGGTGGTTGAGCCGGCTGAAAAGAATGCGAGGCCGGTGCCAGGGGATCGGGCTGTTGACCGGGGTTCTCGGCCCAGTTAACATTGTACTGTTCACCGTTGGGCATGTTGTGGCTTAGCTTTAATTTATCGGGCGTTGGTGCCACAGAAAACTGCTTGGAGCCGAGGTTGCGAGCCATGACGGTATGAGGATTGGCCGTATTGGGCTGAATCACCCGTTGCTGCATATAGGCACCGGCGTATTGTTTCAAATGACCAGGCATAGATTTTTCCATGTACTGGGATATCTGCTTCTCGACATGTTGAGGGATGTGCGTGCGCTGACTCATAGCTGTTTGGTAGCGGGGATTTGAGGGCATGCGTTCATTAAACCATAAGCTGATCTATCAAGTAAGCCGCCTACGCTTGCTGTTTACTCCTTGATGTTGAATACTTAACGGTATATGGATGCGGTAGAAGAGGTAAAAACCCGGCTCAGTATTGAGGAAGTGATTGGCGAATACGTCCAGCTTAAGCGAGCCGGACGCAACTGGAAGGGCATGAGCCCTTTTAGTAATGAAAAAACAGCCAGCTTCATGGTGAGTCCCGAAAAACAGATCTGGCACGACTTTAGCTCGGGCAAGGGCGGCAATATGTTCAGCTTTGTTATGGAAGTCGAAGGGCTGGATTTTAAGGGTGCGCTGGAACTGCTGGCGCGCAAGGCCGGTATAGACATTGAACAATATCGCTCATCACCACGACGCGGCGGGCCGGATAAAGAGCGTATTCATGAACTGCTGGAACTGGCCCGCAAGTTTTACCAGGTACAGTTCAGTAAGCATAAGATTGCTCTGGAGTATGTTTTTAAAAAGCGCGGTTTTAGTAAAGAAACTGCCCTGGAATGGCAACTTGGATACTCGCCGAACAATGGCTCGGCTCTGCTTGATTTTGCCAAGGGCAAGGGCTTTAGCGAAGCTGACCTGAAACAGGCCGGCCTGAGTGCCAAGAGCTATCGCGGCGGCGTGCAGGACATGTTCCGCGGCCGGCTGATGATCCCACTACAGGATGCCCAGGGCAGGGTGATCGGCTTTACGGCTCGTCAGCTGGATGACGACCCGAATGCCCCCAAATACATCAACACGCCGCAGACGATTCTATACGACAAAAGTCGTCATATTTACGGCCTGCACCTGGCCAAAGAATCAATCCGCAAAAGCAAATTTGCAGTCTTGACAGAGGGAAATCTTGATGTTATTGCCAGTCATCAGGCCGGAGTGCGGCAAGTGGTAGCCACGGCCGGCACCGCTCTGACCGAACCGCATCTTAAAACCCTGAGTCGCTTCACCGGCGATATTCGGTTGGCCTTTGATGCTGACAAGGCCGGATTAGCTGCCACCGAACGAGCCATTCCGATTGCTTCGCGGGTTAAAGTCACCCTGGGCATAGTCAATCTGCCTAGCGACAAGGATCCCGACGATCTGATTAAGCAGGATCCCGAATTATGGAAGACGGCCATTGGCAAACACAGTTACGCCCTGGACTGGCTGATGAATCGCTATAAAAATGTTCTCGACATCGGCTCGGCTGTAGGCAAGCGCGAGTACAGCGACATACTTTTACCGGTGGTGCATGGCTTGTCCGACGACGTTGAGAGGGATCACTACATGAACTCTATCGCCAAGGCTATTGGCGTCAGCCGCGAGGCTCTGGAGCAGAAGTTTAATAAGACTACCAATGCCGGGCCGCCGGAACGCCGCCGCCGCATCAAATTGGAGCCGGCTAAACTCGACAAAGTAGCGGTTGAAAACCAGAAAACCCAAGACAACTTTCTGTGCCTGATGCTGATGCGCCTTACACTGCGTGAATTCCTGGAACTGGTAACGCCCGAGATGCTCTACACCGATGACGGCCGGGTCTTACTGGAGTTCTTAAAAGCCAACCCCGGCTGGGACGGCAAAGACCTCAAGCCAGTGCAAAACCTGGCAGATTATGTTAAAATACAAGCATTACTCTATGAGGAACTCTACCAGGGCCTCGAGCTCAACGAGCTTCACTACGAAGCCGCTCGATTGCAGGCACGCTTGATAGAAAAATTTGTAAAAACCCAAAAAGCAGAACTATCCGTAGCGCTCGATACCGCCGACGAAGCCGCCACCCGCGAATTATTGGGGCAGGCCAAACGCTACGATGCATTACTCAACCAAGTGAAAGGAGCCACCCGTGGCTAAAGCCAAAGACAATAAACCCAAGGATTCCAAGAAGCCCAAAAACGATAACCCGGCTGACGCCGCCCAGCGCCAAAAGCTGGTCGATAAAGCCAAAAAAGACGGTCATGTTGAACAGCGCGACATTTTTACCCTTCTGCCTGAAACGCCGGAGAATGCCGAGGCTCTGGACGCACTTTATACCGAACTGGCAGATTTGAATATTGAAATCACTACCACCGATCCTGTGGATCCCAAAGCCGTCGGCGGTGTCTGGGAAGCCGAGGAAGAAGAGGAAGAAGAAGCCGCCGCACCCACCAACACAGCCGTCTACCTGGATGATGACGTAGCCGACGACTCAGTCCGCCTGTACCTGCGTGAAATCGGCAAGATCCCGCTACTAAACGCCCAAGAGGAGCTGGCTCTGGCCCAGCGCGTGGTGTCCGGCGACAAAAAAGCTAAAGACCAGATGGCCGAAGCCAATATGCGCCTGGTAGTCTCCATTGCCAAGCGCTACGTTGGCCGCGGGCTAGACTTGCTCGACCTGATTCAGGAAGGCAACACCGGCCTGCTTAGGGCTGTTGAAAAGTTCGACCCCGACAAGGGCTTCAAATTTAGTACCTACGCCACCTGGTGGATCCGCCAGGCTATTACCCGTGCTATTGCCGACCAGGCCCGCACCATCCGAATTCCGGTACACATGGTCGAAACCATCAACAAGCTACTGCGTACCCAGCGCCGTCTGACCCAGGAGCTCAACCGCGAACCTTCTAACGAAGAAATTGCCAAAGAGATGGAAATCGACGTCGACAAAGTCGAGCACATCATGAAGATCAAGCAGGATATTTCGTCTTTAGACGCTTCGATACGCGACGACGAGGAAGACTCGGTTTTAGCTGACTTCATCGAAGACGAAGACACCGTTTCGCCCGAAGAATCGGCCACTGGCCAGCTACTTAAAGAACAGGTCAAAGACATGCTCAGCGCCCTGACGGAACGCGAACAAAAGATCCTCAAACTACGCTTCGGCCTGGAAGACGGCAAAAGCCATACTCTGGAAGAAGTCGGCCAGGAATTCAGCGTTACCCGCGAACGCATAAGACAGATCGAAGCCAAAGCCTTGGCCAAGCTACGCAAGCACCGTGACGCCAAAAAGCTCCACGACTACATTAAATAATCAGAAGTTCAGGCCGGCTTTGACCAATAGTTTGGCCAGGTCGGCTTCCAACTGGTCAACAGTTGAGTCGTTGGCCAAAAAGTAGTCGGCGTTGGCAATCGGCCCGCCCTTTTCGAGGTTTTCAATTTCGGCGTAGTCACGGGCATTGGCCTCGACTTCGGTCAGCGGACGAACCGACCGCGTAGTAAGCCGTTTGTGGCGCACAGCATTCGGAGCCACCACGGCAATAATCACAGCATTAAGCCCAAAGCTTTCCTTAAAAATCCTGTACTCTGTCCAGCTATACAGGCCGTCTACCACGACGTAATTCTGGCCTTGCTCAAAAAATTCTTCAACCTGTTTGATAATGCGCACTGCATAGGCGCCTTTGCCTTTCTGGGCGCGAATATCTTCGCGCACCAGCCTCTCAGTGGCCTCACTAACTTCCATACCGCGCTTCTTAATTTCATCCAGCGTAATGCCGCCAAAGTAGGCAAAGGGCGAACCCTTTTTCTTTAAATACTCCACGCAAACACTCTTGCCGGCGCCTGGCATCCCCACAAAAACAATAACTTTTTTAGGTTGCATCTGCTTATTGTACTAAAAATCCGCCGCCAACTTTAGTAATATTGTATTTTATGTCGTTCAGTGGTATAGTTGCGTGCCCAAGGAGCTTGAATGTCAGAAACCAATTTCAACAACTTTTACCTTGCCAATGTTAACGTTTACGAGCTGGCCGGCGGTGTAATACCAGAGCTGGCCGAGAGAGTAGGTGTACCTCTGGGCCAGGAGCCGAACGCCCGCGATTTGGATATTCTTTGGAACCAACTGCGTCCCAACAAAGAACTACGCCTTAATCCGGAGGCTGAAATCGAACGCGTAGTCGCCTACGACTTTGTTATTAGGTCGGGCATACAAGATGGCATGCAGCGTAGCATCCAAAATCCTCAAATTGGCATTGAGGCAGTCGAGGCGGTGATTGCAACCGGCGGAGTTCTCAATTGGATGCGGCGCGGCATGGAGACGATTATGTCCGAAGTATCGGTCGACACCGAGATTTACCTACCAGCCGGTAATCGGAAGATGAAGTCGCTTACAGAGGTCAACAACGACTGGGTGATTGATGCCAAGGCCGAACTGGGTGATGATCCCGAAGAGTGGCTTTACGTGCACGACGTAATACTGCCCGAGCTGACAGCGGCCGGGTATGAGCATGTTTACTACATGAAGGTAGACTCTGGCAAGGGTGATGATATTATGCAGGCCTTATTTGACAGGTATCACGTCTTGGCCTGGAAGCGCGTTGCGGCGCTTAGAGTTACCAACGCCGAGCTTCAGCTAGCAGCCCAGATCAGACGCGCCGCCAGACGCTACAATCCCGATTTTGACAACAATCCTACCAAGCCCCAGGCTTACGCCATCTCCAAACCCTTCCCTCTGGCTCGTGACGAGGCCGAAGACGGTCTGCCCACGCAATTCCAAAGGGTTAGCACCGCAATACTCCAGCTACCACTCGTGGCCAGTGTTGTCCACGAACTCTCCACGGCCGAATAGTCCGCTACAATAGGGTAATGAATAAGCTTGAGCTGAGAGAAATGCTCAAAACCATGCGGCTGGAGATGAGCGATGCTGAGCGTACGCTGAAAAGTCGCGAAATCGTCCGGCATCTTCAGGAAACTGTTGACTGGACTGGCGTGAAAACGGTGCATTATTTTGAGCCTTTGCATGAACTGATGGAGGTCGATATATCGGACTTGGTAGTCTGGCTGGAGGATAATTATCCCGGTATCCAGCTTTTTGCCCCGCGGCTGATTGAAGGCGAATGGGAAATGATATCCATTAAAGATGCCCCGGCACCGGATCAGTTTGACGTTATTATTGTGCCGATGCTCGGCTTCGACTCTAAACTGCATCGAATCGGTTATGGCGGCGGTTATTATGATAAGTTTCTGGCTAGCCAGCCGAAGGCAAAAAAAATCGGTGTCTGCTTTGAGGCAGGCAAGGTTGAGCATATTCCTGCCGAATCGCACGATGTTTCAGTCGATCTATTGATTACAGAACAGCGAGTTTACACGAAATAGTTCTACCGATACCTTATGCCAGGTTTCTGGAGTGGGTACACAGTGTGTACCTTTTGTATACACACTGTGTACCCACCCGGGAAATAGTAGGGCGATCAGGGGTGCTTATCAGTAATTCTGGAGTATACTTATCAGTAATGATTGAAGGGGTTGCCACTAAGCGCAAGAAACTGGCTATTATCGATGGCAAGAGCGTGTTTTACCGCGGCTATTACGCCATGCCCAACCTGGCTACCCAGGACGGCACGCCAACAGGGGGAATTTTTGGTTTTGCCACCATGGCGCTGGAGGTCATCCGGCGGCTGAAACCGGACTATGTGGCGGTGGCCTGGGACAAGCCCAAAACCAACATCCGCAAGCGTTTGGAGTTGTATCCGGAATACAAGGCCGGCCGCAAACCGGCACCGGCCGACTTTCACGCCCAGGTGCCGATCCTGCACGAACTGCTCGATGCTTTTGGCTGGCCGCTTTATGAACTCGATGACTACGAGGCCGACGACATTATGGGTGCTTTAGCCACGCAGGCCAAGAAAAAAGACATTGAAACCATGCTTATTACCTCTGATCTGGACATGTTGCAGCTGGTTAACAGTCACACCCACGTTTACGCACTCAAAAAAGGCCTCAGCAACATAGAATTGTATTCACCAGCCAGTTTCGAGGCCAAATATGGCATTCAGGTTGACCAATTTTTGGACATGAAGGCCTTAAAGGGCGATTCGTCCGACAATATTCCGGGTGTGCCGGGCATCGGCGAAAAGGGCGCCCTGGAGCTACTCAAACAATTCGAAACGCTGGACGGCGTTTACCAAAACCTGGCTCTAACCAAAGAAACCACTCGCAAAAAACTGGAGGCCGGCAAAGACATGGCCTACCTAAGCAAGCAGTTGGCCAGTATCTGGATCGATGCGCCGATCGATCTGGATCTGAAAGAAGTTGATGGTAGCAAAATCCAGCCCGAAAAGGTCTTGCATCTACTGCAAAAACTGGAGTTCCGCACCTTGGCCCGGCAACTGCCGGAAATCATGCAAGTAGCCATAGACAAGCATCATGCCGATAACGGCAATAGTCATCTCAAAGTAGGGCCGGTGGGCAGTGATGTTTATATTAACAGCGGCCAGAAACTGGCAAACTTAAAGCTGGACGATGCCGAAACGCTGTTTGTGCATAGTTTTTCGGCCGGCAAACACGGCAAAGATCCACTGGTACTGGCGCTTAGTGACGGGAAAAATGCTGTCTATAGCCTCGACCTGGCCGCGCTAAAAAAAGACGCTGTAACAGCGGCGCTGAAGCCAATCATTACCCCCAAAACCAAGCTGATCGGCCACGATGTCAAAGCCACCATGAAGGTCTTTTTGGAACTTGGTCTACCACTGCCGCAAGTCGGGCACGATGTGCTGATCGGTGGTTTCCTGCTCAACGCCCTTCAGCGCGAGCAGACCCTCACCGAACTCGCCGTAACGCATCTGGGCTATGAAGGCCCCGGCTTCGACAACCTGGACCCAATTCAAATGATCGGCTCGAGTCCGGAAATCATTGCCATTATTAAAGCCCTGTATGAGCAACAGGCCGCTGAGCTGAAAAAAATCCCCAAACTACCGGAATTAGCCAAAAATATCGAGTGGCCGGTCATTCCGGTGCTGGCCGATATGGAATACACCGGTATTGAGCTCGACACGGCCTACTTGCGGAAGTTCTCAGATGAAATCGAGGATCTGATCTCGGACTACGAACAGCAGATATACGGCCACGCCGACCAGGAATTCAACATTGCTTCGCCAGCCCAACTGGCCGAAATCCTGTTCGACAAACTCAAACTGCCAACCCAGGGCATCAAAAAGGGTAAAACCGGCTACAGCACGGCCGCCAGCGAACTCGACAAGTTGCGCGGCCAACACCCGATCATCGACCCGATCACTCAATACCGCGAGGTCGCCAAGCTCAAAAACACCTACATCGATACTCTGCCCAATATGGTAGACGACAACTCACGCTTGCATACAACCTTTGCACTCACCGTGGCTCAAACCGGCCGCCTGAGCAGTAACGACCCTAACCTCCAGAATATCCCGACCCGAACCGACCTGGGCCGCCGGATCCGGACAGCCTTTGTGGCCGCCAAGGGCAAAAAACTGGTTAGTGCCGACTACTCACAATTTGAGCTACGCTTGGGAGCCGTGCTGGCCAAAGACACCGAGCTTATCGAGATGTTTAATAGAGGGGCAGACATTCATACTGCCACCGCCGCCTTGGTCTACGAACGCGAACCCGAAGACGTTACCAAGCAGATGCGCCGAGCCGCCAAGGTTATTAATTTTGGCATCCTGTACGGCATGAGTCCGCACGGTCTGAGCATTGCCACCGGCATGACCCGCGAGCAGGCCGTGACCTTTATTGAACGCTACAAGGCCGTCCGACAGCCGCTGTTCGACTACATGGATCGCGTTAAGGAACAGGCCAAAAAAGACGGCTATGTTGAAACACTGTTTGGCCGTCGTCGGCCGATGCCTGACATCCTTTCCGGCAACTTTGTGGTGCGCCAGGCGGCTGAACGCGCCGCTATCAACATGCCGATTCAGGGCACCGAAGCCGATCTGATGAAGATGGCTATGATCAAGGTGCAGAACCTGTTAAAAAGCCAGCATAATGACTGCAATCAACTGCTTCAAATCCACGACTCAATACTGGTAGAATGTCCCGAACCGGTCGCCACTCGCATCGGCGAACTCCTCAAAGACACCATGGAAAACATTTACAAACTATCCGTTCGCCTCGATGTCGACGTCACCATCGGCGACAATTGGGGCGAACTCTAAAGCTTATCTGGCGAAGGGCGATTGCGGGAGCGTTGCTTGGTGATGCGCCGGCCGCCGGCCTTCATTAAGCGGTAGGCCAGGGTGATGATCCAGACGGCCAATAACAGGTCAGCTATGCTGGTAAACAGGCTGAGCAGGCCGTTGTGGTAGCGTACGTTAAGCCTGATATTAAAGAAAGCAATCAGGGCTATCATGGCCTCGGCGGCAATAAGTATCTGGGCTAGACGACGGCTACGCTTTTCCTGGGCGGCGTAACCAATAAGTAACACAATTCCGAACCACATGATGGTCAGAATATAAAACACTACCGAAGAGAAGATGTTACTAAAACAACCACCGCCTTCGTGATGGCAGGTTGTAACGATCGAATCAAGGCCGTTTAAGATGTTCAATAACCCCAGTACGATGAACTGAATCAGGGTAGCGGTGCCGGTTTCGTAGGTGAGCTTCATCCGTAGTTATTATATCCGATAACGCCCAAGCTTAAGCTATTGCAAAAAACATATAATAGTGGTAGTATATGTATATCATGAGATATATCTTTGGCCTGCTGGTGGTTCTTGGACTACTCATCCTTTTGATAGTCCTGCTGGTTGGTGGCGGTGGCAAACCGAAGGTTCCGGCTACCAGCAAGACTCTCGACAGCTACGCCACAACCAATGCCGAAACCCGTCTGACAATTGACGGCTCGGTTAATGCCCAGAGTATTCACAACCAGATACGCATCACCGTCGACCGCAACAACGTTACCTATGAGCAGGTACAGGGTTACAACGGTAATGTCATCAAAATGCAACGCTTTGACAACACCGAAAACGCCTACGCCAACTTCCTTTCGGCGCTGACTCATGCCGGTTTCACAAAAGGCAACGCCGATAAAGCTTTGGCTGATGAACGGGGCTATTGTTCCACAGGAGACCGTTATATTTTCGAACTGAGCCAGAATGATAAAAACATCGAACGCTTCTGGGCTACTAATTGCGGTAATCCCAAAACCTACGGCGGCAACGCCAATTTAACCGTTGAACTCTTCAAAGCCCAGGTGCCCGGTTATTCTGATCTGACCCAAAGCATCGTACTTTAACGATATGCGACAATATAGGTATGATTAGGGCGATTATATTTGATTGTTTCGGCGTGCTGGCAACTGAGGCCTGGCTACCGTTTAAGACTAAGTATTTTGGCGATGATCCGGCTAGGTTCGAACAAGCAACTGATCTGGGCAACCAGGCCAATCGCGGCCTGATAAGCTATGATGACTTCCTGCGTTTGATAGGCGTAATGACGAATATGACACCTGACGCAGTCGATTCTGAAATCGCCCGCAACGTGCCCGATGAAGAACTGTTTACTTATCTGCGCGAGCTGAAACCCACCTACAAGCTCGGCTTGCTGAGCAATATTGCCCGCAATCGTCTGGAGCAGATGTTTGCGGATGACCAACTGGCATTGTTTGATGCTATTACGTTGTCATACAAGAGTGGTTACATAAAACCACAGCCGGAAGCTTACTCCGTTGTTGCCGATCAACTGAAAGTCAGCATCAATAATTGTATGTTCGTCGACGATCAGGAGCGCAATGTTAGCGGTGCCCGCACAGCCGGCATGCAGGCTATTTTATACCGTTCTGCCGCACAGCTGAGGCAAGAGCTGGAACCGCTCCTAACAGGCTAGCCGATACGGAAAGTTAAGCGTTTGTCTAGTTGACAGCGGCGCTTTATCTCCGGTCCGCGCAAGCGCAGGGTGGAGGCCAGAGCAGAGTTCGGCACCGATATAACGATGTCTTTGTCGCGCACCTGTACGCCAACCTCGACTTTGAACTCGTCCCGAACATACTTTTTGATGCTCGCCATCTCCGGCGGTTCGTCAAAGTTCTTATTGCCCAGTAGGGTGGAGAGGGAATCCATCACCCCATTATACTTGTTACAATAAACGAATGCCGGAGTTGCCAGAAGTTGAAACCGTAAAGATCGGTTTGGCGCGCTTGTTGCCGGGGCGGCAAATCGCAGAGGTTGATTTTGATTGGCCAAAATCTTTTCCCAATGCACCGGCTGACGTGCAAAAATTTATCATTAAGGCTAGCGTCACCGAGGTGAAACGGCGGGCTAAAGTGTTACTCATCGAACTGTCCAGCAACTATTCGCTGGTAATTCATCTGAAAATGACCGGCCAGTTGGTGTTTAAAGGCGCTGGTGAGCGGTTTGGTGCCGGCCATCCAAATGCCTCCCTGGTGGGTTCACTGCCCGACAAATCAACCCGCGTCACTCTGACATTTACAGATAACAGCCGATTGTTTTTTAATGATCAACGCAAGTTCGGCTGGGTACGGTTAATCCCCACCCCGGAAGTTATGAACCTTGATTTTTTTAAAAAGGTCGGCCCGGAGCCGCTGGCCGCCGATTTCGGCTGGACGGATCTGTGCGAACGTTTGCTAAGGCGCAAAAATACCAGCATCAAGGCCGCCTTGCTTGATCAGACGGTAGTGGCCGGGGTCGGCAATATCTATGCCGATGAATCGCTGTGGGGAGCCAAAATCCACCCCAGCACATCTGTTAAAAACCTGTCGGCCAGACAATTTCACGAACTCTACGACGAACTGGTATACGTGCTGAGGCTGGCGATTGAAAAAGGCGGCTCAACCGACCGGAACTATGTTGATGCTGAGGGCAAAAAGGGTAGTTATATGAGTTTTGCACGGGTTTTTCGCCGCGAGGGGCAGTCCTGTCCTCGTTGCGGCAGTATTATCGAAAAAAGCCGGGTAGCCGGCCGCGGCACGCACTTCTGCCCGCTTTGTCAGCCTAAGCCGCCGCTTTAGGCAGTTTTTTGAGCAGGTTGATGGCTGCCTCGTCGGACGGTAGGCGAAAACGAGCCGCCGTGCGACCGCGACCGACTTTTATGTTGTAGGCCGAAGTCGGCAGGGCGGCAAACAGATCCTCGTCGGTCATATCATCACCAATCGAAAGCATAAAATCATAGTCGTGCTGTAACCAATTTTGGGCGGCTACACCCTTGTTGACACGGGGATTTTTAATCTCCAGCACCTTATTGCCTTGCAATAATTCGAGCCCAAAGGCTTTGAGTGACGGCCTGAGAACACGCTTAATAATAATGGCGTACTTTTGGGCATAATATGGCGGCACGGCCCGGTAATGCCAGACCAGCGAGTGCGGCTTGGTCTCGACGCGGGCACCGGGAGCCAGCCGGGCGTATTTTTCCAGCGCCGGTTGCAAGATTTGTTTCCAGGTGGTGTCTGATTTTTCCAATATCTGCCAGTGCTTATTGCCGGCCTTCTTAACCGCCAATCCATGCTCGGCCACCAGACTGACAGGCAGTCCGGCGAACCAGGCCCCCAGGTCGCTGGCCCTGCGACCGCTGATCAGCACTATATCATTAGCCTTATCTTTGCCCAGGGTTTCCAGCAAGTGTAGTAATGACTTGGGCGGCTTGGCGGCTTGATAATTGGCGGAAAAAGGCACCAGACTGCCATCGTAATCGAATAACAGCAGTCGTTTGCCGGCGTGAGCGTAGTCGTCGTTAAGCTGTTTGGTTAATTTGCTGTTTAGGGTGCGGGTGCGCGGCTTGGGCGAACGTATAGGTTGCTGTAACGTCTTCACAAAATCCTTGGCCCAGTATTGTACGGTGTTATGAGACAGCTGTTTGCGCATGTGTTTCAGGCGGCGGCGCAATTCGCGGCGGCGCATGCTGAGGGCATCCTGTAGGGCATCTACCAGCGCCTCCGGACGTTTCGGGTTAACCAGCAAAGCCTGGTGCAGTTCTTCGGCCGCGCCGGCCGTTTCGCTCAATATCAGCACGCCGTTTTTGTGGGTGCTGGCTACAAACTCCTTGGCGGCCAGGTTCATGCCGTCGCGCAAGGGAGCGATGAACGCCACATCGGCTACCTGAAACAGGGCAGTAACTTCTTCAAATGGCTGGGCAATGTTCATATAATCGACCGGTTGCCACCTATCCGTGCCATAAAGCGTGTTGATTTCTTCGACCCGTGCCGCCAAGCGTGCCGCCAAGCGCTGGTAAACGGCAATATCGGTACGCGACGGCGCCGCCACCATGCTAAACACAACCTTGCCGTGTAGCTTGGGATCGCGCTCCAACAGCTTCTGGTAGGCTTTGAGGCGCTCTACCAGCCCCTTGCTGGGATCGAGCCGGTCAACGGCCACGATGACCTTGCGGCCCCTGTAGCGCTTGCGGTAGCGGCGAACGGCAGCTTTGACGGCCTTGGTTTTGATGGCCTCAGAGTACTTCTTATAATCGATGCCCATCGGAAAGTCGGCG
>PFOA01000003.1 GCA_002792275.1 Candidatus Saccharibacteria bacterium CG_4_10_14_0_2_um_filter_52_9
CAGCAGTGTGCAGGACTCCGCTACCCAATGAGCTAAGCTGGACAACACCGGCGGCAATCAAGCCAGTGCTGGCCGTTAGCGGCACATTAAAGGTAGCCGCAACAGAGGTTATGCCCAGGTAATCGGTCGCACCGGTGGAGTTCTGAACGGCAAACTTATTGCTGACCCCAGTTAGGCGAGTTGTTTGCCTGGTTGTGCCACCCAGGGTCACTTGTAAGTCACCGCTAATGTTACTGGTGGTTATGGTGCCGCCGCCGTCGTATGCCTGCTGTAAGTTCGTGGCTCCACTGCCACTACCGCCGCCACAGCCGGCGTTAGTGGTGTTACAGAGAGTTTTAGAGGTGCCGTCTTCTATGATCTTAAACTTGCCGGCTGCTCCGGCGGTTGGGTCAAAATAGATAGTGCCATTGTGCAAACCGTCGGCTGCCGGTATGACACCTGTTGAGCTTAGATAGATTGACCCATTAACCTGAAGTGGCACATCGGCCAAGTTAGCGCTGTCTGGCAAGCCATTGATGCCAATCAGGCCATTTTGAGTATCGGCCACCAGCAAATTGGAGTTGCCGGCTCCGTTTTGGATCTTAAAGGCCGCCGTGTCTGTCGAATTAAATTGGTTGATACCGGTAAATGCCTGGCCGCTGCGATTTAGTAACGCAACATTGGAGCTTAGGGCCACGTCCTGGATGTTAGTCAGCCCGGAGCCATTGCCGTTGATGGTGCCTGCGGCGGTTAAGTTGCCGGTCGCTGTAACCCCGCTAAAGGTTGGCGAGGATGTTGTACTAATGTCTTGTGGCAGGCTAAGAGTCGCCTGGCCGTTGGATACAGTAACCGTAACTTGATTCGTTGTACCATTTACGGCGGTGATGCCACTGTTCGTAATTGTTGTGCCATTAATGCTTATTCCCTGTCCGGCCGTGAAGTTAATGACTCCTGACAAGCCTTGCAAAGACAAAACGCCCGTATTATTCAGCTGGTTACCATTCAATGCCAGGCCAATACCAACATTAGCACGGCTTAGGCCGCCCAAATTGCTGATACTATCGGTTGTAGCTACAGACTTGAAGGTCGAGCCATCATAAAAGTAAAGTTGTTTGTCGACAGAGCTCAGATATACTTGTCCAGCCAGCGGGTTTGCCGGGGCGGCACTGGGTGCCAGAACCAAGCCATCGTTAACATGCAGTTCGCCATTAATCGCCAATTGTTCGTTCGACGCAACCTTAATCAGCGGAGCGGACTTAAGCTTGTCGACAATCGAACTATCTACGCCGTAGTTGTTGGTGGGCGGGGTTTTGTCTGCTTGGCTGTTGAGGTTGCCAGTTAATAGCAGACCGCCGAATCCCAGCAGGCCAAGCCCCACAATTACCATCGTTGTTACAAGAAATGCAAACTTGTGAAAATGGAAAACCGTAAAGTCACTGTGTAGTGGCTGGTGCGGCGGAGGTGGAGCTAAAGCGTCGGCAGTATCTGTAGCCTTAGCTTTGGGTTCAAAATCGTTGTTGTAGTCAGTACTGTAGATTGGTTGTGTTATCTGGGGGTAGGGTCTTGTTTCAACCGAGCGACTGGAGCGTACGGCGCGCGGTTGCACTGCTGGACGTGGCTTAACCACCTCCATTGAGGTAGGCGGCATTTGTTCGAGGCTTTTGTCGGCCGGTTCCATATTTGTTGTTTGTTTCCTATATTAGGCTACTTTTATCCGTAGGTATTATTTTATACCCCTTATGCTGCAGGGGCAACAATATTGAACACTTTTTTAGTACAATAACATAACTTGGTTAACAGACACAGAAACAACTCCCAGCCCCGGAATTAAACACAAGTAACAAAAAAAAGTTATCCCCAGCCCACGCGCGTATGTTTAAGACTCATTGGCACAAAAAATAGCCTAAACTGTATTTTTCTTGCAGCTTCGCAGGTAAGGTCGTAGCTTAGAATGTATCAAATTATTTATACGGGCCAACCCCAACCTTTTTCACTAATCAACACTGTTAAATGGCGCTTAAAGCTGTACGATTTACATCGATTTACTACAACAAACAGCCGAAAGCTTTGTATTTTTTCAAGGTCGAACCCTGGAAGCATGGACTCGCAGATCTGACGGTTTCTTTGAGATTCTGCTGTTCTTGTGGGCGTGTTTAGCGCTGGCTTCTGGCCGCGATAGCGAACTGGGTGAAATAGTTTTCGAGTTGCTGGGCGTGGCAGAGTTAGCCATTGCCGGGTTATAAAACAGTTGCAAGTATTGGTCTTTGGCTCGCAGTACTTCTTTGGCGCGTATCGACTTTTTCTTGGCCAGTTACACTTGGGAGTTACGAATTGGAACGCACTCAAGTCTGAACTGATGCGATGGCATCATACTTTCCAGATTGCTCCCCTATTTCCAGATTGCTCCCCTAAAAGTTTAGCACGAAGACTACGGTGCTGGATTAGAACGTTAACAATTTAGATAGTTGTCTTATCATTTTACCCCTGTTTTTAGGTGTTATTTATGATACTATTGAGCAATGAAAACAATTCTAGCAACAGGCTCTAGTCGTGGTATTGGTAAGGCAGTTGCCACGCTTGCACACAAACAAACCGCGCCTCTTTCGTCACTCACAAGGACGAAATGAGTGCCAGAAGAAACGATAAGCACCTGATGATCGGTAGCCGTTTGAGGGACGAGCGCGATTGGCGCGTCATTGAGAGGTACCACCACACCGAGTGACTGCGCGGCGTCCTTGTTGCTCAGCGGCTCGATGATCTTAGAATTTTTAGCCCCGGGCCCGACGATCATACCTGACAACACCGAGCCATCTGCGTTATACGCCTAGGTAACTGTAGCGTTCGTAGCAACACTGGCAACTACAGGCAGCGCCATCATAACTATCCCCAAAGTAGCTGTGGTTATTTGTTTCATATTCATACGCCCGATTATAGCAGTTATGGTTGCTGGTAAATATCTCATCCGGTAAATGGGGGCTTAGGTGGTACTAAGCCAGCAGATTAATCAGCGCTTTGCTGGTATAAGATTGTACTGCTGAAATAAACAGTCCGTCCCTTCAGATGTATTGGAGGATACGAAAATAGGACATTTCGGGAACACTTTTCCCAACTGGTCTTTTCCTTATCTGTAAAGGATTAAACCCTTAGGTCCAGCAGCGGTTAGTCAAGGATCTGTGCTCAATTAAGGATTAATGTTCCATGGTCAACGGTCAATGATCGTCTATTGGACGATGTAATCGTCGAAGGTGTAGGTGGTGTTGGTTGCTGGCGGAAGCAGCAGTCTGTAGCTGGTGGGGAGAAGCATAATCGGATACTATGGACTGTATGGAAAGGCAACGACCTCAGTTACTCAGAAGCAGATATAACAGCGAGCGTCCTAAACAGCCGGCAGTAGCTCATAGGCAAGCGCCTAAGCCTACTCTAGCCTCTTACCCTGTTACTCAAATAGAGGAA
>PFOA01000029.1 GCA_002792275.1 Candidatus Saccharibacteria bacterium CG_4_10_14_0_2_um_filter_52_9
ATTGAATCTCCTTATTTAAACTAACAAATACGTCCTTTCTAGAATAGACTAGTTGTTGATTATATTGGGAGCCTGACAAGTAAGTAGTAAAGACCAGGAAATAACTGGTTACTCGTTACCTGCTCAAAGTAAATTACTAGAAAGCTACGCAGTAGACAAAGGCTATGCGGTTATGAAGGAGTTCCCAATTACGGAGACTGCTTCCAAGCCTAAACAAAGAAAAATATTTAATGAAATGATGGACTACGTAAATGACAACAAGATCAAGGTAATCGTAGTCGAAAAGGTCGACAGATTAGTACGCAGTTTTAAAGATGTTGTGATGATAGACGAATGGCTCGAAGAAGATGAGGAACGGCAAATACACTTTGTGAAGGACAGTTTAGTCTTGCATAAAAACTCTCGATCACAGGAGACATTAAACTGGGGCATTCGAGTAATTTTTGCGAAGAACTACATTGATAATCTCCGAGAAGAAGTTGATAAAGGCGTGAAGGAAAAGCTGGCTCAAGGTTGGCTCCCAGGATCACCTCCCGTCGGCTATAAAACGATAGGCGATGAGGGGCATAAAATACATGTTATCGATCACGAAACTGCTCCGCTAGTGGTTAAGATGTTTGAGTTGTACATGAACCCCAGCTCGTCACTGACGACGGTAACGGCTGAAATGAAACGCATGGGCTTGAGAACGAAGCTAGGTCGTGAGCGTGAGGACGGTACACGGGTTGGCGGTCGTCCATTTTCGAGGAGCCACATTACAAAACTGCTAAAGAACCCGTTCTATGTCGGCGTGAATGTTTGGAACGGCGTTGAGTATCCTGAAGGTAAACAAGAGCAGCTAATCAGCAAGGATCTGTTTGATGCCGTACAGATAAAGATGGAACGAAAAAATCCGCCGAAGTACAACAAGCATAATCCGCTTTTTAAGGGCGTATTCTTCTGCGATGGGTGCGGTAAAGGTATTACATGGGAGCCACAAAAAGGTGGCTGGTACGGCCATTGCAATACTCGATCTTGTGAGGCACGGCAAGAGCACTGGGCGACTGAACAGGAGGTTGAGGAAACGATTAAATCACAGTTTGCGATCTTAAGGGCAGCCGACAAGGAAGTCATCGAGTGGACACGTAAAGCCCTTCGAGAGCGTCACGAAGACGACAGGGTCGCCTATAATGCTTCACTGATGCAGCTTGAAACACGACGTAAGGAACTGAAACGTATGCTCGATAATGCCTACGAGGACAAGCTGGCCGGTGAGATCACGAAGGATCGGTACAAGGAGCTTGCTAAGAAGTTTACTGATGAGCAAAAGAGCATTACCGACCAAATAGAACGCTTCGACAAGCTGTACGCCTCGAAGATGGAGTACAACCTTGATCTGTACGAGCTGTCGCAACGAGCGGCCGAAATATATGAAGCTAAGAACTCAGTTGAAAGCCGAAGGAACTTGATAGGTGAGTTATTTTCGAACTTACGTCTTTTCGGTAAAAAACTAGAGTACGAATACTCAGAAACGGTCGCAGCGATAGCAAAAAAGGCTCTTGAAGATGCAGCACTGAAAAGACAATTCGAACTCGAAAATAACGATGATTTACAGGTACGAGAAGCCTACCTAGAGGCTGCTCGGACTATATGGCTGGGGCGGCAGGATTCGAACCTGCGAATGCCGGTACCAAAAACCGGTGCCTTACCACTTGGCCACGCCCCATCGCACTAAGGCTTGATTTTAGCGTATCCGGGGGCTGTATTCAACTAAAGCGACAGATTAGCGTATCTGTTTTTGGCGGCCAATTTGTGTTAAAGTAATCTTAATACAATATGGCTGTAAAAATGTCTCAAAATCCGGCTGACTATATAGTGCCCCTGAATATTAACGGGTTGGAGGGACGTATGATGCAAGTGCCTGCTCCGGGCACCAAACAGGCGGCCGGTAAGGAGATAATGCTGGTTTACGGGCACCATGCCATGCTGGAGCGCTGGTGGTCTTTGGTGCAGAATCTAAACCAGTACGGCGCCGTTACCATGCCCGATATGCCGGGTTTTGGCGGTATGGACAGCTTTAATAAGATTGGTATTTACCCCGATGTAGATGCCTTTGCTGATTATCTGGCGGCTTTTGTTAAACTGCGCTACCGCCGCAAAAAGGTCACAATCGTGGCCATTTCTTTTGGCTTTGTAATCGCTACCCGCATGCTACAGCGCTACCCGGAGCTGACCAAGAAGGTCAATCTAATGGTTAGTCTGGTGGGCTTTATGCACAAGGACGACTTTGTCTACAGCCAAGCCCAGCAAAGGCGCTACCGTATCTTTACACGTTTGTTTGCTACCCGGCCCTACGCCTTGTTTATTAGGTACTGCCTGCTAAATAAATTCGTATTAACTACTTTGTACTCACGCCTGCCCAACTCCCGCCGCCGCATGATAGAGATTACGCCCGAACAATTTAAGACTAATATGGAGCTAGAGGTTAAGATGTGGCAGGCCAACGATGTACGCACCCACTGGCTGACTACCAGCCAGTTCTTTAAAGTCGATAACTGCCAGACCAAGATTGACCTACCGGTGCACCACGTTGCCTCTAAGGCCGACCACTACTTTAATAATCAGCTGGTTAAACAGCACATGCTGGTAACTTTTAGCGATTACCACCGTTATGTAATGAACAGCAAGGCTCACACGCCGAGCATCATGGCCGATAAAAAAGAAGCCGGCGTAATGTTGCCGCCCGGCCTGCGCCGCATACTGTCGCGTAAGGTATAATGTGCATAAGATGAAAATAGGCCTGGTCTGTCCGTACAGTGTTAATAGGCATGGTGGCGTGCTAGAAGTTGTATTGTCACTAAAAGCCGGACTTGAGGCTCGCGGGCACGAGGTTAAAATTATTACGCCCTCGCCACGCAAGCATAACGGCGAACTACACCCGGATGTAATTTTTGCCGGCACATCTGTAGATTTCCGGACGCTATCTTTTTCGGATACCACTTCGCAGGTCTCCAGCCGGGCTGATGTCGAGAAGATCGATGCCATGCTGGCCAAAGAGCAGTTTGATATTCTGCACTTCCACGAGCCTTGGATGCCCTTGCTGAGCCGCCAACTGCTTCAGCGTTCCGGCTCTGTCAACATCGGTACTTTTCACGCCAAGGTTTCCGATGCCTTACTGCCCCGCTCTATCCTCAGAGTCGTTAATCCATATTTAAAATCGGTTATGAAGTACCTGAACGTTCTGACGGCGGTGTCCGATTCCGGAGCCGAGTACGTCAGCAGTATAATCAACGAGCCGATCACTATTATTCCCAACGGCATCGACCTCAAGAAATACCAGCATAGTCCGGTAAAAAAAGATCCCGAAGACCGCATGATTCTCTATATCGGCCGGTTGGAGCGACGCAAGGGTGTCAAGTTCCTACTGCAGGCCTTTCAGCTGTTCAGCCAGACCAATCCGGGCGTTAAGCTGATTATTGCCGGCGACGGACCGGACCGTGAAAAACTGGAGCTGTTAGCCGAAGATCTAAAGCTCAAGAATGTCAGCTTTTTGGGCTTTGTCAGCGAGGAACTCAAGCTGGAACTGCTGGCCGAGGCCGATCTGTTTTGCTCACCAGCCCTGTTCGGAGAAAGTTTTGGCATTGTGCTACTGGAAGCCATGGCCACCAATACCGTTTCGGTAGCCGGCAACAACTCCGG
>PFOA01000051.1 GCA_002792275.1 Candidatus Saccharibacteria bacterium CG_4_10_14_0_2_um_filter_52_9
GTTACCGACCCCACCAAGCCCTGAACTATTTGACACCCAACGAATACAAAGCCAAACTAAAAGCAGAAGTGTCCTCGATGTATTGAACCTCCACAAAAGCTTTTCAAACCTGTTAAAATCTGCTATACCTAGATGCATATGGCGAAGATTTTTCCAGCAAAGCCTTTTTTGTTGCTGTTTTACGGTTACCCCGGTGCCGGCAAAACTTACTTCGCGCGCCAGTTTACCGAAAACGTCCAGGCAGCTCATCTGCAGTCCGACCGCATCCGCGGCGAGCTGTTTGAAGAGCCTCGCTACGACAAACAGGAGAACGACATAGTTACCCAGCTCATGGACTACATGGCCGAGGAATTCCTGGCGGCCGGGCTGAGCGTAGCCTACGATGTTAACGCCATGCGTATCGGCCAGCGCCGCAAGCTCTACAAAATGGCCTACAAATACCGGGCTAAGCCATTGCTGATATGGTTCCAGATGGATCAGGAAACCGCCTTTAGCCGCAACGTTAAGCGGGATCGGCGCCGCGCCGATGACAAGTATGCCGCCAAGTGGGATCGTACAACCTATGACAGTCTGATTGGCCGTATGCAAAACCCCACCGCCAGCGAGGATTACGTCGTAATCAGCGGCAAACACTTGTATAACATGCAGCAGAGCGCTGTCATCAGCAAACTGCGCGGCGAAGGTGTTTTAGGTCATGATGACGCCAGCTCAAGAGTCATCAAGCCCGGTCTGGTCAATCTGGTACCCAAAAACCAGGGTCGGTTTGACGCCACCAGACGTAATATTTCAATCCGTTAAACCAGCGTAAGAGGCAGGTATGCCCAGTAAAAACTTTGTGCTTGAAGACGGCCTGGCCGTCACAATTTATAAGCGTCGCACCAACCGCAATCTGCGGTTAAGCATTGCTCCGTCCGGGCAGATCAGGGTTAGCATACCGGCCTGGGCGCCCTACAAGGCGGGTCTCGATTTTGCCAAATCGCGGCAGGACTGGATTCTTTCCCAACAAAAGCCGGTGGTCGTGTTGGGCCACGGGCAGGCCATTGGCAAGGCTCACCGGTTGTCGCTAAAGCCTGTGAGCGGTACCACCAAAGCCACCAGCCGCCTGCGGGAAACGTCCGTAGAGGTGCGCCACCCAACACATCTGGAGCCCGGCAGTGCCGAAGTCCAGAAGGTCGCCAGAGAGGCCAGCGTGCGCGCTCTGCGCAAGCAAGCCGAGCAATTACTGCCACAGCGGCTGGAAACCCTGGCAAAACAGAACGGCCTGACCTACCGTAGTGTTACTGTTAAGCGCTTGAAGGGCCGGTGGGGCAGTTGCGACCAGCAAACCAACATAGTGCTCAATCTCTATCTGATGCAGTTGCCTTGGGATTTAATCGACTACGTACTGTTGCACGAGCTGGCACACACCCAGGTACTGCGCCATGGCCCGGACTTTTGGAAGCTTATGGGCAAACTCACACCGTCTGCCAAAGATCTACGAAGCCGCACACAACAGTACCAACCGGTGCTCAATGGTAGTGAGTAGCCCCGATTTGTATGGCATAATGTCGGTATGCCGTTTAAGCTTAACCCTGATCAGCTAGTAACCAACGAGCGACTGGAGCACGAACGGCTAACCAGCCTGATTAACAGCATGGCTGATGCCGTAGTGGCGGTGGATGAAGCTGTTAATGTGGTACTCTACAATGCTGCCGCCCTCAATGTCCTTGACCTCAATAACATACAGCCCGGCACAGCCCTGGACAGTCTGTTTAAGCTGGTGGACAAAGAAAATCAGGCGCAAAACATCACCAAACTGGTGCAAACTGCCGACAAGCCGCTCACCAGCCGCGATCTGAGACTTAAGTATGATGACGGTAGCTTCATTAATCTGTACGTCAGTATTGCGCCGGTGCACCTGGGTTATGGAAAGAATGGCCAAAAGGGCTACGTACTACTACTGCGCGACATCACCCGTGAAAAGTCCTTGGAAGAAGAACGTGATGAGTTTATAAGCGTCGTCAGCCATGAACTGCGCACGCCGATCGCCATTGCCGAAGGCAACATCAGTAATGCCAAGTTTCTGGCGGCCAAGACCAGCGACATGCCCGACATTATTACCAGCGCCCTGACAGAAGCCCACAAACAGGTACTTTTTCTGGCAGACATGATCAATGACCTTTCTACGCTCAGCCGTGCCGAGCGCGGTAAATTACAGATTGAAGCCGAGCCGATCGATGTCAAACAACTGGTTGCCGAACTGATTGAAAGTTATAAGCCGGAGGCCGCCGCCAAAAAGCTGGGTCTGAAGAGTACACTGGATCCCAAACTGAAAGATCTGCACTCCAGCCGACTTTACGTCCGCGAGATCCTGCAGAACTTTATAACCAACGCTCTTAAGTACACCGCCGAGGGTCATATCACTATCTCAGCTTCGGCTCATCCCAAGGGCGTCAGTTTTGCAGTTCACGACACCGGTATCGGCATCAGCAAGGGCGACCAGGAGCGGGTGTTTGATAAGTTTTTTCGCAGTGAAGACTTCCGTACCCGCCAGGCCAACGGTACCGGACTGGGGCTATATGTCACCATGAAGCTTATTCGCCTGATTCACGCTGAGGTTGAAGTTGACAGCGAGCTCAACAAGGGCTCGACCTTCACGATGTTTGTGCCTAATCTGGACTAGTTCAGCTTGGGTAAATTAGGCGTAATACGCATTAGCGGCAGACAGACATTGCGGCCTTTCCAAAGTACTTCGTGGAATTCATACTGCCACATTGAATAGTTCAACAGCCACAGGTCGTAAATAACGGCTACCGGAAATAACAACAAACTTGACCAAACCGGCCGCTGGTAGGTGATGGCTGTTACCGCAAAGTAGTTTATGCCATACAGCAAGTAGGCCAGTCCGCAAAGCACAGCCAGCGGCCAGACGCCGGTCAACAGCGCAACCGCAAACATTACCAGCGGCCAGAACAGCAGACTGAGTTCGGCCAGGCCTACCAGGCAGACCACTTCGGGTCGCCGGTGAAGCTGGGGGTAACGGGTGCGCACGGCCGTGTCGTGTTGCTCGGTAACAGTTTTTTGAGTCGACACCCCCAACACCTTATCGGCCTGCACAAAGCTGTAGCCATCGTTGTTTTTGGCCGCCTCCCGCGCCAGATAGGCCTCGGGCAGGATACTGCGACGAGCGGCGTCGAAGCCGCCAGCCGTCTTTAGAGCATCTTTGGTAATCATCCAGCAAGTACTGAGCACCGGCGGGCGGTTAAGTAGCCGGCGTGGTATGCAGATTTCCCAAGCATAGCGGCTGGGCTGAATCATTAGTCCGGCTGGGCCGGACCCCTGCCTAAGATTACGCGGCATAACACTGAGCATAGTCTTTTTTCGCTGTAGCATTGTTTTTACTATTGCCGTCAGGCTATGTGGTTCAAAACGAGCATCGACACCGCAAAACAGTATCAGACTGCCGTTGGCTCCGGCCGCCAGCTGATCATAGGCATAGTTCTTGGCCAGCCAGCTCTCCGGGGGCGCTGAGCCGGCCATAAACCTGACACCGCGCTGGGCAAAGTTTCTGATAATCTCAGGGGTGCGCTTGTTCTGTGAGCAGTCATCCAGAACCAGTATTTCCAGCTTGGGATAATTACTGCTCAGCAGGGATTCCAGGCATTGTTCAAGCTCTTCGGTTTCGTTGCGGGCC
>PFOA01000063.1 GCA_002792275.1 Candidatus Saccharibacteria bacterium CG_4_10_14_0_2_um_filter_52_9
AAAGCCTTTGGCCAGGTCACGACTGATGGCCTGCCAGGTGGCTTCATCGCTAATTTCAGCGGCCTTTTTGCCATAACGCTCCACAATCGCCTTGCCGCCGGCAAAATCTTCCCAGGGAGTAAGTTTACCCTTGTGTTCCAGCATAATAGTTCGGCCGCCGCCGTCGCCGATCGAGGTGTTAATCACGCCTTTGGAGACCAGTCCAATGCCGATGCCGGTACTGACAGTAACGTAGAGTACCTCACGGTATTTATTTTTTAGGAGTGCCGCCTCCGATAAAGCCGCCAGTTTGGCATCATTTTCGACCACTACCGGGCATTTTAATAGACGCTCCAGGTCGGCCTGTACAGATACGTTGCGCCACGGCAGGTTGCCAAAGCTAATAGCCCGGCCGTGCTTGCGGTCGAACTTGGTGGCTGGTATGCCGGCGCCGCCGGCTCGGAAATCCTTGTTTTTGAAGCCGTGCAGGGCGGTATGCAGTTTGATCAGGAATTCTTTGTAATCCTCAGGGGTGGGGAATTTGGTCTGTTCGACGATTTTGCCTTTGGAATCGAGCACTGCCACCAGCGTTTTCGTGCCGCCAACGTCAATCCCCAAATACATACCTAAAGCTTAACATAAGCCGGCTTTATCTTTCCGCACTCTACTTTGTGCGGTTTCCACATTGTCACACTTTTTTGTTACAAAATGGAAACCGCTAAAACTCAAGGGCCTTAAACTCCAACCGCTTCCGGAATCCATGGCGGCCGACTCTTTACTATCAGAGAGCAGTCAGCTATAATTAAGGGTAATCTACAGTATCAACTTTAATTGGTTCACTGGAGAAATACACTTGCGAGGAGGCATCTGAAAAATGTCTAAAGTACTAACAATGGATGAGCTACTAGCCGGCAGCGAAGTCGATGGATTGACCACCGGTGAGGTGGTAGAAGGCACGGTTACGGCCGTTAAAAAGAACGAAGTCTGGATCGACCTCGGTGCCCGGGGCGTCGGCGTAGTAATGCGCCGCGAGATCGGCTACGGCCAGAATCTCGAAGAGGGCCAGACGGTCACTGTCAGCGTCATCGACCCCGAAATGGACGAGGGTCATGCTCTGCTCAGTATGAAGCGAGCTGTCAAAGACCGCGGCTGGGACGAACTCCAGCGCGTCCACGAGGCCAACGAAATCGTCGAGGTCGTGCCTTACGATGCTAACAGGGGCGGTTTACTGGTTGAGCTAGAAGGCATTCGTGGCTTCCTGCCGGTGTCACAGCTGGCCGCCGGCCACTACCCGCGCGTCAGCGGTGCCGACAAAGACGAGATTTTACAGAAATTGCACGCTTTAACTAACAAGCCTCTGCGTGTCCGCGTGCTCGACGTCAGCCGTAAAGATAACAAGCTGATTTTCTCCGAAAAAGAGGCTGTCAAAGATGACATGCAGGCTCGCTTCAGCGAACTCAAGGTTGGCGACAGCGTCGAAGGCGTTGTTACCGGCGTAATCGACTTTGGCGCCTTTGTTAACGTCGACGGCATAGAAGGTTTGATTCACATCTCCGAAATCTCCTGGGAGCGCGTCGACAATCCCCGCAACTACATTAAGGTTGGCGAAGACGTCAAAGCCAAGATCATCGCCATCGATAAAGACCGCCTCAGCCTCAGCCTCAAGCAAATGAGCGAGGATCCGTGGCTGGAGCAGGTTAAGGCCTTTAAGGCCGGCGACGTTGTCGAGGGCAAGGTTACGCGCATTACGCCTTTTGGTGCTTTTGTGCAGATCAGCCCTAGCGTTGAAGCTCTGGTGCATGTGTCCGAAATGAGCGACGAAGAAGCCGTTGACCCCGAACAGCTGTTTAAGCTGAACGAAAAGAAGCAGTTCAAAGTGTTGGACATCGATACCGAAAACCGCAAGATAGCTCTGTCGCTTAAAGAAGCCAAGTCTGCCAAGGCCGCCAAAACCAAGCCTAAAGCCGGGAAGTAACATGCCTGAAGCTGAGGCCCCAGCCACCACCACCATCGAAATCGAAGATATGATCACCGTCGGCACCCTGGCCGAACGTTTGTCCATACCTGTCTCCCGCCTGATTGGCGAGCTGATGAAGAACGGTGTCATGGCCACGGTTAATGAGCGGATTGACTTTGATACGGCTCAGATCATCGTGGGCGAATTGGACCTCGGACTTACCCTCGTTAAGCGCACCGCCGCCGAAGATGCCGTTACCAAGCGTGCCAAGCCGGTTAATAGCGCCAAAGCCGTGGTACGCCCGCCGGTGGTGGCAGTTATGGGTCATGTCGATCACGGCAAAACCAGCCTGTTGGATGCTATCCGCGGTGCCGATGTCGTTAAGGGCGAAGCCGGCGGCATCACCCAGCACATCTCGGCCTACCAGATTGATCATAACGGCCGGGCCATTACATTCTTGGATACTCCCGGCCACGAAGCCTTCGCCGCTATCCGCGAGCACGGTGCCATGTTAACCGATATCGTTATTATCGTCGTAGCCGCCGATGACGGCGTTAAACCGCAAACCGTGGAGGCTATCCGCTTTGCCCGCAAAGCCGGCGTCAAAATCCTGGTAGCCGCCAACAAGATGGACAAAGAGGGCGCCGACGTCAACCGCCTCAAACAACAGCTCACCGAACACGATCTGCTAACCGAAGAGTGGGGCGGCGACACCATAGTTTTACCAGTATCGGCCAAAACCAAAGACGGCATTCCTGAATTATTAGACATGATCCTGCTGGTGACCGATGTTGAAGAACTCAAGGCCGACATCTATGTGCCGGCCAGCGGCCTGGTGATCGAAGCCCATGTCGAACAGGGCAGAGGCCCGGTTGGCACCGCCTTGATCGAAGCCGGTGTGCTCAAGCCCGGCCAGTTCATCGTGGCCGGCGGCGCCTACGCCAAGGTGCGCAACCTGGAAACCACCGACGGCAAGCCGCTCCAGCAGGCCGGACCGTCAACACCGGTAGTTATCACCGGCTTCAAGACTCTGCCGGAGTTTGGCGATGAGTTTATTGCCGTCTATAACGAAAAAGCCGCTCGCCAGCAGTCGGTAGACACTGCCAGCGACCGCCAGGCCAGTGGTGGCCATGTTGATATCGGCAGCTCGGAGCTGATTCGCCTGATCAATCGCGACAACAAGCTTCAGGAGCTCAACATTATCGTTAAAGCCGACGTGCAGGGCTCCCTGACCTCCGTTATTGACAGCCTCAAAGCCATGGACACCGAAGAAGTATCGGTCCGGATTGTCGGCAGTGGCGTCGGCCCGATCGGCGAAAACGACCTGCACCTGGCTCATTCCAGCGGCGCCATTGTCTACGGCTTCAACGTTAGCCTGCCTACCAGCGGCCGCCAGCAAGCCGGCCGCGACAAGATCTCAGTCCGGCTCTACAAAGTTATTTACGAGCTTATCGACGACGTCAAAGAAGAACTCGGCAAGCTGTTAAGTCCCGAAATCGTCGAAACTGAACTCGGCCGCCTGGTAGTAAAAGGCATCTTCAATACCACCAAAACGGCAATTATCTGTGGCGGCGAGGTTACCAAGGGCAAACTGGTGGCGCCGGCGCTGGCTAAAGTTTTCCGCGGTGATGAGCAACTGGCCGAAGTAGAAGTTACCGGTCTGAAGCGCGGTCCGGCCGAAGCCAAAGAGATCGTAGCCGGCGAAATGTGCGGCATGAGCCTCAAAACCACCAAGAAGCTTGAGCTCGAAGAAGGCGACCGCATCGAACTATTTACCCGCGAGGCTATCCAGCGTCAGCTCTAGGGATGATATAATAATTCATATGCTAAAAATCGATAACACTCTGCTCGAAGAAGTCGGCCTGGCCGGACTGCCGGAAACTGAGAAAAACAGCTTCCTAAAGCACATCTACGAAACCCTCGAAATGCGTGTCGGTATCCGTTTAGCCGACCAGATGAGCAACGAACAGCTCGACGAATTCGAGCGCTACTTCGAAGCCAAAGACGACGCCGGTGCCTTCAAGTGGCTGGAAACCAACTTCCCGAATTATAAAGACATCGTCCAACAGGAATTCGACAAGCTAAAGGCCGAAGTTACCCAAACTGCTCCCCAGATTCTGGCCACCAGCCAGGCTCCGGTTCCGCCAGCCCCACCGCAACCCAGTTATCCGCCGCAACAGCCACCGGCCGGCCCCACACCAACTGTCTAGATAGATTTATAACCGGCCAAAAAGGCCTCGGCGGACATCTCTTTTTTACCAGCCGGAATCAGCGAGTCGATCATTAGTATATTCTCGGCCGTATAAACCCCTAGTTGTTTGTCACCGAGCGCCAGACTGCCGGGTGCGCCACTGCCTTCGGCAAGATGTGCCTTGGTAATAATAACATCGGTGGAGCCAATGGTAGTGCGGCTACGCGGCCAATCCAGATAGGCGCGAACCTCGCGCTCCAGGCGAACAGCCGGTTTGTTCCAGTCCAGCCGGCCGTCGCCCTTGGCGATAGGCTCATCATAGCTGGCCTGCTTATCATCTTGCGGCACCGGCTGTAATGATCCATCAAGGATGCCTGGCAGGTGCTCCAGCACCAGCTTGGTACCTATCAGCGACAACTGCTGGGCCAGTTGCGGCTTGGTCTCATCACCTTTGAGCGGTACGGTTTGCTGGCCATAGACCGGGCCGGCGTCCATTAGCTTAGTGAGCTGTATAAGAGATACACCGGTCTGTACGTCACCATCCAAAATGGCACTCTCCACCGGTGTCGAGCCGCGGTGCAGCGGCAATAAAGACGGGTGGACGTTGATAATACCGTAAGGAAAGACATCGAGCAAGGCCTCGGGCAATAAGTTGCCGTAGGCAATCAGAACGGCAATTTCTGCGCCGAAGGTGGCAATTTCGTCGATGGCCTCGGCCGGCTTATCAGGGGAGAGCAGGGGTATATCGTGGGCTTTGGCGATGCTGGCCACCTCCAGCTCGCGCTCCCGGCGGGATTTGCCGGCCTCGGCCTGAGCCACCACCACGGCTACCACGTTATAGCCGGCATCTATCAGGGCCTGTAGCGTTGGCGCCGAAGTTCGAGCGCCGGTTGCCAGACGCTCGTTACCAAAGAATAGTATTTTGTTCGACATCTTTTTTATAATCCAACGGCTGTAATTTTCCGTCGTCTCCCAGATGATAGAAAGCCTCGGGGTCGTCTTTTATATGATCAATAAATACCAGACCGTTGGTGTGGTCGATCTCATGCTGGAAGATGCGGGCCAAAAAGCCCTCGGCAGTAACCCGGAACTCCTTGCCCTTCATATTGAGTGCCTTAACCCTGACCTTGGTGTGGCGCGGGACTTTGCCGTAGATATCGGGTACACTCAGGCAACCCTCAAAATCAGTCGCGACCTCGCCCTCCAGCTTAACAATCTTCGGATTAATAAAAACAGTAAAAGTGCGATCATCCTTGTTGTCAAAATTATTACGAATCACTACAATTTTATACAGTTTATCGATCTGAACGGCAGCCAGGGCGACTCCGACTTCGTGGTCACGGCTAACATCCCAGCTAATGGTAGCGGCTTTCATATCTTCGATGATCTGCTTAATCTCATCAGTAATAACACCCACCCGTTGTGATTTTTGCCTCAGGTGCGGATTGGGCAAAGCAATAATATCGTCTTTAGTCATAACTGCCCTCAAGTATACCTTGCTTTTAACAGTGGGTACACAGTGTATACACAATGCATACACACTGTGTATACGCCCTACAGGAGATCCAGGGGGTCGATGTCATACGACCAGTTGGCGGGCAAGTGATCAATAATTTTAAGCAGCTCATCGCGCTGTTTGGCCTTAACCACCAGCTGCCACTGGTATTTGTTCTGAAAACGTTCGTAAAATGACGGGGCGGGACCTTCGACGCGGACTTTGTAATGACCTTCGATTTCAGCTTTCAGTTTCAGCGCCGCTTCCTCGGCAGACTTGATGGAAGCCCGCCGGACAGTCAGTTTTAACAGATAGCAGAACGGCGGAAACAGGTATTGCCGGCGGCTGGCCAGCTCGGATTGGTAGAAGCCTTGGTAATCGCCCTCGACGGCGGCCTTTAGCACCGGGTGCTCGGAGTGATAGGTTTGGATTATCGCCCGGCCCACGACGTGGCCGCGGCCAATTCGGCCCAGCACCTGGCTGATCAGCTGAAAGGTGCGCTCCTGGGCTGAAAAGTCGGGTAGGTAGAGGCTGGTATCGGCCAGTACAATGCCCAGTGTGCTCAGCCGGGGCAGATCCAGCCCCTTGGCCAACAGCTGAGTGCCCACCAAAATATCAACCTCGCCCTTTTTAATGGTGTCATAGTGCCGTTCAAAGCGCTCGGCCTTGGCGTTATCGGTATCAAAACGGGCCACCCGGGCGTTAGGAAACAGCCGCTCAACCTCTTCGACAACCGCCTTGGTACCGGCGGTTTTAAAGATAACATCGGCATGGCCGCATTCCGGACAACTGCCTGGCGTTGGCTGATGGTGGCTACAGCTGTGACAACGCAGTTCGTGTTTGTCGCCGTGATAGGTAAGGGGAATGTCACAGTGCGGGCAGGTGGCCTGCCAGCCGCAGTTTTCACACAGAACCAGTCGGGCGGTACCGCGCCGGTTCAGGTAGAGTAAGCTTTGCTCGCCCCTGGCCAGCGCCGCCTCGACGGCCTTGATAAGCTCCGAACTCAAGAAGGGCGAACGGCTGAACAGGCTGTGATCTTTGCGGTTGACCAGAGTAACTTTAGTGGCCGTTAACAGTTCCGGTTGAGCCAGCTTAGCGAGCCGGATAATCGGTTTCTGCTTCTGCTCAGCCAGATAGTAATCGCCGATGGCCGGCGTGGCCGAGCCCAGTACCAGCGAGGATCGGGTCAACTGTGCCAGAGTGGCCGCCACCCGTCCGGCCTGGTACTGCGGTGCCTGCTCTTGTTTGTAGGCGGCCTCGTGGGCTTCATCCAATATGATCAGACCTGGCTTTTGCAAGGGGCTGAACAGGGCAGAGCGCGGCCCGATAACAATCATCGGCTCGGTGGCGCGCAGGCAATCCAGCCAGGCCCGGCGGCGTTCACCCGGCGCTTGCTGGGAGTGCATCACAATTACCCGGTCGCCAAAAACCTGCCGAAAGCTGTTGCCTAGCTGGGTGGTCAGACTGATCTCCGGCGTCAGAATAATCGCCGAGCGGCCGGCGGCCACCTCGCGAGCGGCCAGCTCTATATATAGACGGGTTTTACCACTGCCGGTGGTGCCATGCAATAAGTAGGTGTCACGCTCCGCCATGGCTGTCAGGGCGGCAGCTTGTTCTTTGGTCAGGGGCGGCAGATCACTCAGATCCGGCTTGACCAGTTCACGCGCTGATTCGGCCGCCAGTTGCTTGTCCGATAAACCGGCCAGTAGTAGTTGCTGGGTCAGAATCCCCAGCGGCGCCGGGTAGTAGTCTTTCAGCCAGCCAGCCAGCTTTAGCAGATGAGCCGGCAGGGGTGGCAGGCCAAATACCCGGTCGATAGCCTTGGTCTTAAAGCGCGGCTGACTGCTCGGTCCGCTGACCACGCCCAGCACCGGCAACTTCTGAAGTTCTACCTGCACGACACTGCCGGTTGGAATACGATCCGGACTACTGTAGGTCAGGGCAGTACTACCGTGGTAGCGGCTGCTCCGCACCCACACGAAGTAATAATTCATACCTTTTAGTATAGGCTACTCAAAAATGTCCGAAATTCCTGTTGCCAAAGTCAGGCGCGGCGGCTATACTAAAAATCTAACGTTGTTCGGATAACAATAGAGGATAAGAGGAAACGGAAGAATGCTGGACGTATTTATAACATCCCGGGTGCGACGCAAGATCATCGTGATCTATGCTAAATATCCCGATTTTAAGACCCACGTGCGGGGTCTGGCCAAGCTTATCAAAGAAGATGCCGGCAACATCCAGCGCGAACTCAAGCGGCTCGAAAAGGTTGGCTTCCTAACCAGCGAGCGCCAGGGCAACACCAAGGTCTACTCTACCAATAAGCAATTCCCGATCTTCCGCGAACTGCAAAGTATAGTGTTGAAATCACAACGTGCCAACCAGCAAAAGCGGATCACCAGCTAGAAACCGAAATTACAAACCCCATTCGAACACTTCGCTCGCCCACAAGCTGTGGGCTCTCGATCCGACGGAAACGGAAGTGTCCGGCCGAGGTTTGTAATTTCGGTTTCAACCTTGCAATTTCACCCCTGCTAAAGTAGAATAGCAACTGATGATACAAGTAACCCGCAAAGATTCCAAAGAATCAACCGAAAACCTCTTGCGCCGTTTTAACCGCAAGGTTCAGCAGTCCGGCGCCATTGCCGTAGTTAAGCAGAACCAGTTCTTCCAGAAGGACATCAGTAAGGTCGAACGCCGCCGCAAGGCGATTATCCGTCAGGAGCGCAAGGCGCTGAAACTCAAGAAAATCAAGCTCGGACTACGCTAAAAAGGAGTTCATACCATGCTAGAACAGCAGCTCGAGCAGGATATTAAGGCTGCGCTCTTATCAGGCGATAAGCAGAGGGCTCTGATTTTGCGCGGCCTAAAAGCGACTTTATTGAACGTTAAAGTAGCCAGCGGCAAGCGTGCGCTGGGCCTAACCGACGAAGAAGTTCTACCGGTGCTGGCCAAGCAAGCCAAACAGCGTCAGGAAAGCGCCGACTTATATATACAAGGCGGCGACCAAGCCCGGGCCGATGCCGAGCTGGCCGAAAAAGCCATCATTGAAACCTATTTACCGGCTCAATTGAATGAAGCCGAAATCACCAAGCTAATTGATGAAGTTATCGCCGCTAGCGGCGCCAGCGGCCCACAAGCCATGGGTCAGGTGATCGGCCAGGTTAAAGCCCAGGCCGGTGCTACCGCCGCCGGCGGCGTGATCGCCCGGCTGGTCAAGGAGAAGCTGGCATGATTTTGCTAATGGGCATCGCCGGTTCCGGCAAAGGCACCCAGGGCAAGATGCTGGCCGACCAGCACAATTTTCATCTGATCTCGATGGGAGAAGTCCTGCGCATGTACGTTACCGGCAAACAGCGCGAACGAATGCTGGCCGGCGAACTGCTCGACAACCAGGAAATCATCGGCATCGTCAATCAGGTTATAACTTCATTGCCCGATGACGGCGAAGTGCTGATGGATGGCTTTCCGCGTACCATACCGCAAGCCGAATGGTTGCTGGGGCAGGCCAAAGCCGGCCGTTTCAATCTGGACAAGGCTTTTCACCTGGTGGCCTTGCGCCAGGCTGTTAAAGAGCGACTGCTGGGCCGAGCCCGTGTTGACGACAAAGAAGTCGCCATCGAAAAACGCTTCGATGAGTACGAACGCTCCACGGCACCACTGTTGCAATGGCTCAAGAACAATGGCGTCGAAGTTATCGACATCAATGCCGAACGCACCCCCGAAGAAGTTAACGCTGATATTATCAAACGTCTAGAAACTTAAAAAACATGGTAACCCGTGCCAAAACCGCCTCCGAGATCGCCGCCATGGGCGAGGGTGGTCAGATGCTGGCCAGCGTGCTACAAACTCTCCGCCAGCGTCTCGAGCCGGGAATGTCCACCAAAGACCTGGCCGATATCGCCGCCGCCGAGCTCAAGCCATTAGGAGGCGAACCGGCCTTTAAAGGCTACCAGGGCTTTCCGGATGTCATTTGCATCTCTGTTAATGACGAAGTCGTGCATGGCATCCCGTGCGCCGATAAAATTATCAAAGACGGCGACATCGTCGGTCTGGACTTCGGCGTTCTTTGGAAGGGCATGATCACCGATGCCGCCATCAGCGTAATTGCCGGCCGGGCCAAGCAAAAAGGCCATGTCGAGCTGGTGGCCAATACCGAAGCCGCCATGCTGGCCGGCATTGCGGCTGTGCACGACAAGGTACGCACCGGTGACATCGGCTTTGCGGTGCAGGATTCACTCAAAACCCACAGCTACGGCATCGTTCGCGACCTGGTCGGCCATGGCGTTGGCCACGAACTGCACGAAGACCCCAACATCCCCAATTACGGCCGCGCCGACACCGGTCCGTGGCTGGAAAAAAACATGACTATCGCCATCGAACCAATGATTACCCTGGGCAGTGAAAAGGTCTACATTGCCAAAGACGGCTGGACGGTGCTAACGGCCGACGGCTCATGGTCGGCCCATTTTGAGCACACCGTATTGATCACCTCAGACGGCGCCGAGATTCTCACTAGTTTGTCAGCCTGAAGCAATAGCGCTATACTGGTCACCAGATGAAACCCGAACATTTTATAGGCCTTGATATCGGCACCAGCACCGTCCGTTGCGTCGTCGGCACCTTTGATCCAAACGGCAGTAACGCCCCTTCGATTATCGGCCACGGCCAGGCGCCCAACCAGGGCATGCGCCGCGGTGCCGTGGTGCACGTCGACGATGTAGCCGATGCCATAGTGCACGCCGTAACAGAGGCCGAGCGCATCTCCGGCATGTCTATTAAGCACGCTACAGTTAACGTTAACGGCTCACATGTCGGTGGGCTGAACTCCGAGGGCGTCATTGCAATAAGTGCCGCGAACCGCGAAATCACCGCCGAAGACCGCCTGCGCGTTGAAGAAGCCGCCACCATCGTCAGCCTGCCGCCGAACCGCGAAATCGTCCAGTTCTTTGCCAAAAATTACAGCTTGGACGGCCAGCGCAATATCAAAGACCCGGTCGGCATGCACGGCGTGCGCCTGGAAGTCGATGCTCATATAGTCACCGCTGCTTCGCCCAACCTGCGCAGCCTGGATATGGCGCTCGAAAAGGCCGAAATCCGCGCCACCCATCACACCGTATCCGGCTTAGCCGCCGCCGAAGCCGTGCTGACCCGCCAGCAAAAAGAAGCCGGCACAGCTCTGTTAGACATCGGCGCCGGCACCACAAATCTGATCGTTTTTGAGGACGGCGAAGTCCAGTATGTGGCGGTTATACCGATGGGCGGCCAGCATATTACCAACGACCTGGCCATCGGTCTCAAAACCGACCTCGACATCGCCGAAGCCGTCAAGGTCAAGCACGCCAACCTCAAAGCCGCCGCCAAAGGCGGCGGTGTAACTGTAAAAGTCGGCGATCAGACCCACAATTTTGACTCCGAAGAGATCAGTATGATCGTCGAGGCCCGCGTCGATGAGCTATTGGAATATGTCGACAAAGAACTGCAAAAGATTAAGCGCTCCCGCAAACTGCCCGGCGGGGTAGTGATTACCGGTGGCACCTCAAAACTGCCCGGGCTCGATGAATTCGCCCGCGAAAAACTCCAGTTATCGGCTCGGATCGGCAAGCTCCATAATATCGGCGGCTTAGTAGACACCGTCGAGGATGCCACTTTCACGACCGTCGTCGGCCTGATGTTACTCGACATGTTACTACTGCCCAGCCTGCCGCCCAATAGCGTCGGCAGTCGCGGCACCGACACAGCCAAGGCTCTGGTGAGCAATCTTTGGCACCGTTTCAAGCGCTGAACATTGTCTCGAACACAAAATTCCAAAGTCCGTGTAAATAAATTATCAAATTAGCGGCCTGGCCTGGATGCCCTAAAAACATCTGTGCAAATTTGTTGAACTTATCAGGGAGCTCGCGTATACTAAGCAGCATAAACGTAGATTCTTGGAGAGGAATGTATGCCACAGGTTGTTGAGCCCGCTATCGAGACTTTCGCACAGATTAAGGTAGTAGGCGTCGGTGGCGCCGGTGGCGCAGCCATCAATCGCATGGTCGAGGCCGGCATTGAAAATGTCCAGTTCATCGCTGTAAATACCGATGCCCAGGCCCTACACCACTCTAAGGCAAATAAAAAGATTCATATCGGCAAAGATGCCACCCGCGGCCTGGGTGCTGGCGCCGATCCGGCCGTTGGCGAAGCAGCTGCCAAGGAATCACGTGATGATATCCGCCAGGCCATACAGGGCGCCGACATGGTGTTTGTAACTATTGGTGCCGGCGGTGGTACCGGCAGTGGCGGCGGCCATATTGTGGCCGAGGTAGCCGCCGAAATGGGCATCCTGGTGGTCGGTTTTGCCACCAAGCCTTTCGCCTTCGAAGGCGAAAAACGCCGCAAAAACGCCGAAGTCGCCATCGAAAAACTACGCTCAGCCGTCGACACCCTAATCATTATTCCTAACGACCGCTTGCTGGAAACCATCGACCGCGACACACCACTCACCGAGGCCTTCAAAGTAGCCGACGACGTCCTGCGCCAGGGCGTGCAGGGCATTTCCGATCTGATCACCGTTCACGGCCTGATCAACCTCGACTTTGCCGACGTTAAAACCGTTATGACCAAGGCTGGTTCGGCTCTTATGGGCATTGGCCGGGCCACCGGTGAGAACCGAGCTGTCGAGGCCGCCAAGCAGGCCATCGAATCACCGCTGTTAGAAGTTTCTATCGACGGTGCCCGCGGCATCCTGTTCAATGTTATCGGCGGTAACGATCTGTCGATGCACGAGATCAACGCCGCCGCCGAGGCCATCACTACCGCCGCCGACCCGGATGCCAACATCATCTTCGGTGCCACCATCAACCCCGAACTCGAAGGCCAGGTCATCATCACTGTGGTGGCCACCGGCTTTGATGCTTCGTATTATGCCAAGCGCGACGGTAAACCGTCTGCCACTGCCAAAATTGACAGTGCCGCACCGGTGGTAGAAACCAAGACCACCAAGCAAGACGAAAAGGCCATGTCCGAGATTGACATGGATCTGGGCGACGACCAAGATCACCTGGCCACCCACGACTTCACCAAAGAAACCCCCATGCCCAACATCTGGTCCATCGATGAAGACGACAAAGACAAGTCCGAAACCAAAGAGGGCGGCAACGATGATGGCGAAGACAGCCACGATGGCATCATCACCAGCAGCCTGGAAGACGAACTCGAAAAGCCGTCATTCCTGCGCCGCCTGGGTCGCCGCCGCAAACACGACGGCGACTCCACTCCCGAAGACTCCGACGGCGACTCCTAGATAAACGGGGAATAACTGCCAAAACCCGGACAAACATTATCGTTTTCATCGATTCGGGCACGAATTTTTCCGTATTAAATAATACAGCGAAAATTGCTTGCAAAGCGCTACATCTGGGGGTATATTAGATGCACACAGCACTATATGTGGAAAACCAAAATCACATGATAGGTAAAAGCTGAGCACATTTAATGGTTAAGGAGGCAGCATGAAATGCACTCAATGCCAAAGCGATGACATCAAAGTTATAGAATCGCGAGACGTGGCAGAGGGCCAAGCCATCCGCCGCCGCCGTATGTGTAACGGCTGTGAACATCGATTCACAACCTATGAACGTCTGGAACGACCGCAACTGATCATCGTAAAAAACGATGGCACCCGCGAATTGTTTAATCGCGCCAAACTCCTGGCCGGCCTGTATAGAGCCTGCGAGAAAACACCGGTAACCAGCGTAGAACTCGAGAAGGTCGTAGATGCGATCGAACGGGAACTCTACGATTGCGGCGATCAGGAAGTCCGTTCCACCCGGATCGGCGAACTGGTGATGGATCAACTGGCCCAGCTAAATGAAGTCGCCTATGTAAGGTTCGCGAGTGTCTACCGACGCTTCAAGGACATTGCCAGTTTTGAACAGGAATTATCCCTGGTCAAGCAGGGCAAGCACAGAGCTCCGGCTTAAAAAACTAAAAATATAAACACCATGTTCGCCCCGAGAGACGGCGGACGGAAAGAGGGAAACAACTATGAGGCAAACAACCAGCTTGGGGATGGCACGGCTTTTCACCGCCGCAAAAAGTAAGGCATACGACCAGCTAAAGTGGACAAAGCGCGATTCGATTATTAACAACCCGATGACTGACACACCGGTTTTTGAGCAGTTAGGTGTTGAGTTCCCAGAAGGCTGGTCGCTCAATGCTATCAACATCGTGGCCCAGAAGTATTTTACCGGCACGCCCAGCAGTAAAGACAGAGAGAGTTCATTACGCGATCTTATAGATCGCGTAATTGATACCGTCACCCGGCAAGGCCAGCAAGAAGGTTACTTCAGCAGTGAAACCGAGGCCGAAGACTTCCGTGAGGAGTTAAAGTACATCCTGGCCACCCAGCGAGCGGCTTTTAACAGCCCGGTTTGGTTTAATATCGGTGCTCCGGAGCGGGCCCAGCAGGCCAGCGCCTGTTTCATTCTCGGTATCGAAGACACCATGCCGGCCATCCTTAACTGGTATGTCGAAGAAGGCATGATCTTTAAGGGCGGCTCGGGTTCCGGCATCAATATAAGCGCCATCCGGTCCTCCAAAGAACGCCTCGGCAAGTCTGCCGGCACAGCCAGCGGCCCCTTAAGCTTTATGCGTGGTGCCGACGCCAGCGCCGGTGCTATTAAAAGCGGCGGCAAAACTCGCCGGGCCGCCAAAATGGTCATCCTTAATGTCGATCATCCGGACGTCGAAGAATTTATTTGGTCTAAGGCCATAGAAGAGCGCAAAGCCCGCGACCTGCAGTCGATGGGCTGGGATATGAGCCTCGACGGCAAAGATTCCTTCAGCATCCAGTACCAGAACGCCAACATCTCAGTCCGCGTAACTGATGACTTCATGCAGGCCGTCCAAGACGACGACGATTGGGATCTATGCGCCGTCACCAATGGCAAGAGCGTCAAGCGCATCAAGGCTCGCGCCTTACTGCGCCAGTTCTCCGAAGCTGCTTGGGAGTGCGCCGACCCCGGCATGCAGTTCGACAGTGTCATAAACAAGTGGCACACTACGCCGAACGCCGGCCGCATTAACGGCTCTAACCCCTGTAGCGAATACATGCACCTCGACAACTCGGCCTGCAACCTGGCCAGCCTCAACCTGCTCAAGTTCCTGAATGCCGACGACACCTTTAATATCAAGGAGTTCATCCACACCACCGAGCTGATCTTCACCGCCCAGGAAATCCTGGTCGGCTACAGCGAATATCCCACCGAAAGCATAGGCAAAACCGCCAAGGCCTACCGCGAACTCGGTATCGGCTACGCCAACCTGGGTGCCCTATTAATGGCCCTAGGCTTGCCATATGACTCCGACGAAGGTCGAGCCATTGCCGCCGCCATCACCGCTCTGTTAACAGGGCAGTCCTACGCTACCAGCGCCAAGATCGCCAACCGTGTCGGGCCATTCGCCGGCTTTGCCAAAGACCGCGAAGGCATGCTCAACGTTCTGCGCATGCACCGCGCCGAAGTCTCCAAGATTGACGCCTCACTGGTGCCCGAAGAACTGTTAAGTGCTGCCGCCAGCGCCTGGGACGAAGCCGTTGAACTCGGCGAGCTCTACGGCGTGCGCAACAGCCAGGCCAGCGTGCTGGCTCCCACCGGCACCATCGGCCTGATGATGGACTGCGACACCACCGGTATCGAACCCGATCTCGGCCTGGTTAAGCACAAAAAACTGGTTGGCGGCGGCTCGATGAGCATCGTCAATCAAACCGTACCCCGCGCCCTCAAAAACCTCGGCTACACCAAGCCGCAGATCGAAGCCATCGTCAACTACATCGACCAAGAAAAGACTATCATCGGCGCTCCCGAGCTGTCCGAAGACCACCTGGCCGTTTTTGCCTGCTCAATGGGCGACAACGCCATTCACTACCTCGGTCACATTAAGATGATGGCCGCTGTTCAACCTTTCCTGAGCGGTGCTATCAGCAAAACCGTCAATATGCCCGAAGAAGCCACCGTCGAAGACATTGAACAGATCCACATCGACTCCTGGAAGATGGGTCTCAAGGCTGTCGCCATTTACCGCGACAACTGCAAAGTGGCTCAGCCGCTGAGCATGGCCAAAAAGGGCGGCGACGCCAACAATAATGTAGCCACGGCGGCCGTAGCTGTCACCCCAGAAGAAGTTAACCAACAGTTCATCGTCAAGGGCACCGTCCGCCGCAAACTGCCCAAAACCCGCAACGCCAAAACCGTTGCCTTTAACGTTGCCGGCTCTAAGGGCTACGTTACCGTCGGCGAATTCGAAGACGGCACCCCCGGTGAAGTCTTCATGAAGATCGCCAAGCAGGGCTCAACCCTGGCCGGCATCATGGACGCCCTGGCTGTTTCTGTCAGCTATGGTCTGCAGTACGGCGTACCGCTCAAGAGCTATGTCCACGGCCTG